>DATIGH010000210.1:0-11717 GCA_035454845.1 Nitrospira sp. | reverse complement strand
TCACCGTACCGTTGGTCGTGCGGCTGCAGGGCACAAATGCCGAAGAGGGGCGCAAGCTGCTGGCGCAATCCGGCCTGAAGCTCGAGGTGGCCGACGACTTGTGGGAAGCGGCACAAAAAATAGTGAAGTTGACGGGGAAGGTGGCGTGAAGACGCGGGTCCTGTCGGCGAGCAGCCCCAACGTGCTCGCACCCCCGCCCGGTGTGGGATGAAGGAGGTGAGGGCTGGTTGATCTTCTTTGCTCGCCGAACGCGCACACCAGACTAATCGTATTTTTAGAAAGGCGGTGCTCGTCCAAGCGCGCAGTAGGAGATCAACCAGCCCTCACGGTGCTTCCGCTGCGGGCGCACTGGGTCAGGCCCGCGTCTGGGCGCGGGCAGGGTGGGTGGGTGAGATAGGCGCCCGCTCGTCGCCACCCGCGGGGGACAGCTTTTCCCGCGCCAGTAGAGGAGGGAAGGGGAAGAGAAGGTCGCGAGCCTCCGCTCAAGTCGCGACGCAGGGCTCGACCAGCCTTCTAGGTGCCAAAGAGTTGTGAGGTGCTGCGGGCGCTTAGGGAAAGCCGCGTCCCGGGCAATCGATTGCAAAGCAATCGGGGGTCGGGCGGGTGAAAAATGATCGGCAGGGCGGGTGGGTGAGAAAGTTATTGATCGACGCCACCTGCAAAGGGAAACCGGCGATCGGGGCCACGAACCTTCGCGTAAGGCGCCACTGTGGTCCAGGTAAGGTGCCTTATCGCGACATCCGTAGAAAGTGGCCTTCCCTATCAAGAGAGGGAAAGTGAGAGAAAGAAAAGAGGTTCATCGTGAGCATTCTCGTCAATAAGAATACGCGGGTGGTGGTGCAGGGGATTACTGGCAAGGAAGGCTCGTTCCATGCGACGCAATGTAAGGCCTACGGGACGAAGGTCGTGGCAGGCGTGACGCCAGGGAAGGCCGGGCAGGAGGTGGAAGGCATTCCCGTGTTCAACACGGTTGCCGATGCCATCAAGAAGACCGAGTGCGACACCTCATTGATCTTCGTGCCGCCGCCGTTTTGCGCCGATGCGATTCTCGAAGCGGCCGATGCAGGCATCAAGCTCATCATCTGCATCACCGAGGGCATTCCCGTCAACGACATGGTCAAGGTCAAGCGGGCCTTGCGAGGCCGCGACGTCCGCCTGATTGGTCCCAATTGCCCAGGGGTCATTACGGTCGATGAAGCGAAGATTGGCATCATGCCGGGGTTCATTCACAGAAAGGGCATCGTCGGCGTCGTCTCGCGCAGTGGCACCCTCACGTATGAAGCCGTGCATCAACTCTCGACGCTGGGACTTGGCGAAACAACGTGCGTCGGCATCGGGGGCGATCCAGTGAACGGCACCGGCTTCGTCGATGTGCTGCCCCTGTTCGAGAAGGATCCTGAAACCCAGGCAATCGTCATGATCGGTGAAATCGGCGGCGATGCGGAAGAAAAGGCGGCCGAGTTCATCAAAAAGCATGTGAAAAAGCCGGTGATCAGCTTTATCGCCGGTATCACGGCGCCTCCAGGGCGCCGGATGGGCCATGCCGGAGCCATCATTTCAGGCGGCAAAGGCACGGCCAGCGAAAAGATGAAGGCGCTCGAGGCGGCGGGCGTCCGGGTCGTGAAGAACCCGGCCGAAATCGGCAACGAAGTCAAGAAGGCCTTAGGTCGGTAGAGAAGGTAAAACGCAGGTAAATTTGACCTACATTAGCCGTATTTCCTTCCTCTTTCATCTGAATCGTGGTAGTGTATCCTACGTCCCGCAGAAGCGTCCCGCAGTCATTCTCCCGCGTTGAGACATCAGCCTTTATCGAGGGCATCAAGGAGTCTGTTTGAAAGTTTTTCTTATCCACGTTCGAGACCCCCAGTTCTACGCCCTTCCCGCGAAAACACGGGCCAAAAACGGCAACATCCGTGTGATGGGGTTCCCGCCAATCGGGATTATGTCGCTGTCTTCCGTCTTGAAAGAAGCCGGACACGAATGCGTGATGTTCGATCAAGCGAATCCGGATACGCCCAATCACGTCATTGTCGACGAAATCAAAAGGCAGAAACCCGCGCTCGTTGGCCTCAGCTTCCTCAGTACGACCAGCTATCCGTACGCAAAGATTCTCGCTCGTCAGATTCGCCTGACCGATTCGACGGTCAAACTCGCCTTTGGCGGGGTGTTCGCCAGTCTGAATGCCGGCCTCGTCAAGCTCCAATGTCCTGAAGTCGATTTCGTCTGTCGCGGTGACGGTGAGCAGCTATTGCTCGATCTGCTCGCTCAGATGGACGCGCCCGAGACTGTCGGTGGCCTCACCTGGATGAAGGATGGGAAGGTCATCAGCAATCCCGGTCGTCCAGTGGAACGGCACCTCGATCAATGGCCGTTTCCGGACCGTGAAAGCCTCCGGCTGGATTTCGTCGAGTCCATGCCGCTCGATGTCCCGGCCGTGCTGTCGATGGAACGGTTTACCACGATGCAGACGTCGCGCGGCTGCCCCTGGCCCTGCGTCTTTTGCGACATTCCGATCTTCAATGAAGGCAAATGGCGGGCACGCAGTGCCGCGCACGTCGTTGCCGAGCTGAAGCATCTTGAAGCGCAAGGATATGGCTCTGTTTATTTTGTGGACGATCACTTTCTCCTCCAGCCGAAACGCATTGATGCGATTTGCAGCGGTATACAACAGGAACATCTCACCATTCAATGGGGCATCGAAGGGCGCGTCGACTCCGTCGCGCAGCATCTCTTCCCCGCCATGGCTAAGGCCCGCTGCCGCACAGTCATGTTCGGGATCGAGAGCGGCAGCCAGAAAATTTTGGATCGTCTCAAGAAAGAGCAAACGCTCGAAGAAGTGACGCACGCGGTGACCAATGCCAAAAAGGCCGGCATTGAAATCGTCCACGGGTTTTTTACCGTCGGCAATCCTGATGAAACCGTTCAGGATATGAAGGCGACCTTCGAATTTGCGGCGAAATTGCCGCTCGATACGTTCGGCTTCAACCGTCTGTGCGTGTATCGCGGAACTCCGCTCTGGCAAGAGTATGTGAAGCGAGGACTCGTGAACGACGCGACCGATTGGTACAAATACTTCAAGTGTTCAGAGATCGACCCCACCTGCCTGCCCGGTGAAGTGATCAACAGCGTCCGCCAGCAAGGGTTAAAGAAACTGTTTCTGTACAAAATATTTCACCACCCCGTGCAGACCTACCGTCTTCTACGGCGGTTTTTACGCTTTATGCCGGTCAAGGACGTGTTGTACCTGATCACGAAGCCGTTCATCGGTCAGAAGAAGGGCGCCACGAAGGCTGAAGTGTTGTCGCGTGCCGTAGAACACGCAGAAATGAAAGATGCGGCAGCCCAACTCACTCAATTAAGCGACGAGCGGCTCTTTGATGTGCTTGAAGCGTCACAAAAGGAACGTCTGCGCCTTCAACGAGACGCCGAGCATCGTAGAGAGCTTCCCATGGTCTCCGCTGGTTGATCCGTTCGATTCGCTCATTCCCTGACCAATTGCAGCAGCCTGTCCGCCCAGACCCAGGGCGAGCCTTCATCCTCGTGTTTGCAATAGACGAAACAGCTCTTTCCTTCACCCACCATCTCGCGGATCCTGCCGGCCCAACGCTCGAGATCCCCATCATCATAGGCGCTCCGGCGGAGTCGCACGTACCAAAAGCCCGCCGTGTCACGGCATTCGACGGGACGTTCATCGCTATCCGCCGCGACCCATGACACATTGAACCGCCGAAGCAGCAGTTCGACGCTCGTGTCGTGCCAGGACTCGTGACGAAACTCGATCGCCCACCTGACACTCGCTGGCAATTGCCCGAGAAAACTTGCGAGCCGGTCGTCGTCACGCTTCATATTGGGCGGCAATTGAATGAGCAGTGGCCCGAGGCGCTCAGCAGAAGCTAATGGCTTCAGCCTGTTCAGCATCACCTGGATGAAGTCATAACATTCCGGTTTCAGGCGAGCGCGATGCGTGATTTGCCGGTGCACTTTTGGTGCAAAAAGAAAATCGGCTGGGGTGGAAGTGAGCCAATCGGCAACGGCCTTTTCGGAAGGGAGGCGATACCACACGCCGTCCAATTCCACCGTGTCGTAGCGGGTTGCGTAATAGCCGAGAAAGCCGGCTTGCTTGAGCGTCGCCGGATAGAATCTTCCCGGCCCTTGCCAGGGCTTATATGAATACCCCGATAGCCCGATGTGTGCCTGCGCCATAGACCACGCCAGATGTGCAGATATTGTATCTGCTGGTATGGACGGTCGCTTACAGGGCGATGCCCCAGAGATGCTTTGCGAACACCCCGATGCCGTAGGTGACGCTGACCGCGATGGCCATGATCACCAGATTGAGGACGATGCGTCGCAGGATGTCCATACCTGACAGGAACGAAAGGATTGTAGACACGAGAATGACCGTCAGACCGGCGGTGAGGACAGAGAAGAGGGCGCTTCTCGCTCCCAAGAGCACCGGCAGGACGGGGACAATCGCGCCTGCCAGGTAGGCTGTCCCGACCACCAGTGCCGACCCGATCGGCGATTCTTCCATCGGCACGACTTCGGAGGCTTCTCCCAGAAAGATTTTCTTGGCGATCTCCGTCGTTTTGACTTCTTTCTCGCTGTTCAACGCGAGGAAGGCGCCGGCAGCCATTGAAAGCGCTCCAGCGATGGCAGTTGTGGACGCCGCAACCATGACCATGGTGGCTTCCCCGAAGGCCCCGAAGAAGCCGCTCACGGCGCCGAGAATTTCTACGAGGCCGTCGTTCAGTCCTAAAAAGATGTTGCGGATTCTCTCCGCGTTGATCCTACGTTCGGTCAGCGCCGTGACCAGCGCGTCCTCGTGCTTGAATTCGTCCATCAGAATACCGTTCAAAGCTTCGCCGAGAGGCTGGCCCTGATATTCGCGCCATAGCGCCAGGTATTTGCGGATACCGTGCACCTCAATCGCTTCGAGCACCAGATGCACCGCCGGTGAGCCGAAGACCTTGCAGACAGACATGAGCAGTGAGAGTTTGAGCCGGCGTCCTAGGTTCAACTCATCCAGCGTGAGCCCAAAAAACTGCTTCCAAAAAGCCAAGTGCGCCGCTTCGACGGCGACCAGCTCATCTAATGTGGGATGTACGTCCGGCTGGGTCACCTGTCTGAGAGCCTTGTACAGCGAGAGATCAAAGAGCTCATCGAGAACCAGTGTCTTGGCGAGCTGGGGATCATGCGGTGAGGCAGGCTTCATTACAAATTTTGCGTGGTCATGAAACCGCAACGGCCTGCGATTATATCAAAAATAGACCATGTACCGGCGAACCTGACCCGATGGTTAAGGTCCTATCCATCCTCGATTCACTGAATCTATTTCAATACGTGAAGAGTACCTTGATCGATTCAGATGGCGGCAATCACACTCATACGAATACCGTACTCAAGACGATTAAGCCCTTGATCAACTGAGCACTTCATGGCGACGTCCTGAGGCCGATCCCATCGAAACTCCGTAGGTACACTTCATGCTTATTACCGTATGGGGAGGTGTGTATCCCATGTCTGGTGCTGAGCTTCCAATGCGCCCCTCCTATGACCCTCAGAGTCTGTTGAATGCCCAACCAGTGATGGTTGCGGTCATCGATCCGGCCAGCTACACGATTCAATTTCAAAACGAAACCGGTCTCCAACGGCTGGGAGATCTTTCCGGGCGTAGTTGTTATGAAGCGATCGCCGGGTGTCCGGCGCCTTGTGCCTTCTGTAAGATGCCTCAGGCGCTGAACACGGGAGAAGTGACGGTGAATGAGGTGTGCTTGCCAAACAAGCAGCATCTTCTTGTCCAGTGGTCAAAAGCTGTCACACACGAAGGACGCACTCACATCATCGAAACAATCACAGACGTCACGGCGCACAAGCGCCTGGAAGAAGCGGCTCAGAAGGCTGAAAAGATGGAAGCCTTGAGCCGACTGGCGGGCGGCATGGCCCACGACATCAACAACCTACTCACCGTGATCCTCTGTGCCAGCGAACACATCACTCACGGGATGGAGAGTTCGGAGTCCGCCGTCGATCCGGTCCGCCAGATCCAGGGCGCAGTGGATCGGGCGGCGGAGCTTACGAGGCGACTGGTGGCGTTTAGTCATCATCAGATGGTGCAACCCTGCCAGCTAGACCTCAATATGATACTCGATGAGTTGAATCCTCAGATTCGTTCGCTGACGGGAACAGGCATTTCTCTGCAGATGACCCTGGATCCCAAGCCGGCGCCGGTCTTGGTCGATCGTCAGCAGATTGAGCACGTCATGACCGTGTTGGTGTCCAACGCCCGTGACGCGATGCCAAACGGAGGGTGCCTCACACTGTCAACGACCGTTGAGGCCGTGACCGAGGACATCGCAAGAGAACAAGCCGTGAAGCCCGGCCTCTATGTGCATCTGACCGTCCGAGACACAGGATGCGGCATTGCTCCGGAGGTCCAAGCGCACCTCTTTGAGCCCTTCTTCACCAGAAAAGGAGAGGAAACCGGCCGCGGATTGGGACTAGCAAGCGTTTATGGGATGGTCAGACAAAACGGCGGCTTCATTATCGTTGCAAGTGAAGCTCATGCAGGAACACAGTTTACCGTGGCTCTTCCTCACTCAGAGCTGGTTCAGCCATGGGTTCCTCCTTCTAGGGCACCCGTCTCCGCTGGCGGTGAAACGATCTTATTAGTCGAAGACGATGAAGACGTCCGGATGGCGGTGAGTGACATGCTTAAAATTGCAGGTTACACGGTTGAGGAAGCCTCTGATGGGATGGAGGCTCTCCAACGTCTGCAAACCATGACGTCACCGCCCAATCTCGTGTTGACCGACGTTATGATGCCTCGGATGACAGGCCCGCAGCTCGCCAAACAGATTTACGCCATGATGCCGGCTGTGCCAATACTGTACATGTCAGGGTATGCCGACCGTATTCTTGAGCCGGTTGGGGACCGGATGCTTGCATTCATTCGCAAGCCCTTCACGTCAAAAGAACTCACTCGTAAGGTATCGGAAAGTCTGAACGCATAGGCCTGCACCCTATCGCTACCGCCGAGCACACACCTAACGGTCTCGATCGCAGATGGGTCGTTCTGGCCGCCTCTTCCGTCGCTTCGGGAACTAGCCTATGAGGAAATAGGCACCCAAGCCGATCGCCGCGAGCACGGCGACACTGAGCATCGCCTTTTCATGCCCGCACATTCCGGTTTGAGCTTTACAGGCCGCGAGGGAACACATGACCGACATGGCGTGTTCTCCTTTCCTGGAGTGAAAACGATACGCCGGATCGTGGGGGGAGTCAACATTGGAACGAGGTGGACAGTCTCAGGCGGTCTCGATCGCCTGTTTCGTCTCATCCAGGTGCTTTTGAAGGTAGGTCATGAACGGCGTGCCGCCGGTCCCCACGCCGGTGGGATTGCTGTCATGAGCCTGATGTTGCCGGTGGATGTAGCTGTCGGCATAGCCGATATGGATTTCACGGAAATGGGCAAGCAGCTCCACACAACTGCAATAGGCTGCCCACAAGTCCGGGCTCTGGGTCTTGTGATCTCGAACGTAGCCCGCAAGCAGCGGGCGACCCCGATGGTCGACCGCTTGTTCAAGACTCTGAAGAAAGGCCCGGTGTCGAGGCGGCATGTAGTCGCGCATTTCTTGAAGGTAGACCGTCAGAGGATCGCTGGCATGAGCAATCCCGAGTCCGGCATCGAGACACGGCACGATCGAACTCTGGGCACCGGTCTCGCCACGGAACGCCTGCGGCTTTGCGCCGTAGGCCGATACGCCGTCGTACCGCAAGCCGTCGGGTAAAGACGGGCTATTTTTCCAGCCGTGGATATAGGGACGGACGCGAGTGTAGTAGACGTACGGGTCACAGCGTTCTTTCATGCGCAGCAAGGTGTCCCGCATCCCGGTTTGGGCCGACGCTAATGCCCGTAGACCGATGAGCACCTCGGACTCTCGATCGAGTGCGGCGGCGGTCATCGCTTGAACCAAACCAGCCAGGCCCGGCCCGGCCTGCCGCTCGATCTGGACATGGACCAGGACAAACCATTCCTCATCCAGCCCTCCAAGGAAGTTTTGCAGAAGCACGATGTTGCCGAGCTCGATCGGCTTCGACGTATCGAGGCGCCGCCAATTGTCCAGCGCGTACGAGGCATAAGAGAGCACCGGGGGACGTCCGACCCGTTGAGCGACGTCGTACCATGGCTGTGCCAGTTGGGCAGGGAGCGCGCCTGCCGGATGCTCTGGCGATTCCCAGACATAAGCATGGCCGGCAAACGAGAGGATTCGCATGGCTGCTCGATAGTCTTGCTCTTGCCACGTTGGAGGGATGGGAGAGAGCAGAGAGCGTCGGGTATCAATGAATGACCTGACCCTTCGAGCGCTCAGCAGTTTCGGCAGCTCGGTGCCCAACTCGTTAAGCGGCGGACAGTCAGGGACATGCTCACAAGGGTCTGGAGGGAGAAATCCCTGATCAGCGGATATGGCAAACTCTGACAGGGACGGCGGGCGGAACGTCGACCTCATATGAGGCTCCGGTCAAAACGCTGCGACACCTCGCTTCACATTACCACATGTATTGCCTCTGTGAGCTTACCGGCAGTTGGGTGGCGGACTGTTGCCAAAGACCTGCTTGAGATTGGTCCATCGTTCGAATTCAGCAGGCGAGAGCTCGCGGGCACCGATGCTGCTCGATTTCGTGGAGAGTTTGACCCATTCGTCATACATCGCGCATTCTTCGGGCGTCGCTCCCGGAAGCTTCGGCTGCCCGTCCTTCATCAGCTTGCCGGTCTCGTCACTCGAGACGGTCGATTTGGAATTGAATTCTGGCGCTTCAGGAATCGTGCTGAAGCTTTCCTTGCCGGACTCCTGCATCGGCTTGCACCCCGCGCGCGGCATGTCCGTATACACATCGCCTGGGCACACGTACATGGCGGCGGCAACGAGAATGATGTCCAGCATGGTCAGCCCTCCATTATTGAACCTGACGGTGACCACAGTAGCACGGGTTGCGCTATCCGGAAAGCAAATCAACGGGTTTGAGCAGGGAGGCCATCGAGACGTATTCGCTTCCCGGACGGAAGCCCGGTCACTGGACCGTCAGGACAACCCGGAAGCGGGCTTTGCCGCTGATCATGCGGTCATAAGCCACCGCGGCCTGTTCAAGTGGAAATGTCTCGACCATGGGTCGAATGCCGGTCAGCGCACAAAAATCTAAGGTCTCTTCGGAGTCACGGCCCGTCCCGGAGGGCCAGCCCTGAATCGAACGCCTGGCACCGATGAGCTGAATGGGAGTCACCTGAATCGCATCGGCAGAGGCTCCGACGACAAGAAGCTTGCCTCCAATGCCAAGACCGTCGATCATGGCGGTCATGGCCTTGCTGCTTGGCGCTGTCGCTAAAATCACCGACGCTCCGCCAAGCTTGGCGAGTTCGGTCGCGGCGTTGACGACTTCCGAATCGAGATAGCGGACAGCACCAAGATTGAGGGCCAGTGCCTCTTTGTCCTTGCCACGGCCGATGGCCACGGTGCGAAACCCCATTTTGCTCGCGAACTGTACGCCAAGATGACCAAGTCCTCCAAGCCCTTGCACTGCGACGAGATCGCCTGCTCGAGCTCCACTGTGGCGGAGACTGTTGAACGTGGTGATTCCAGCACAAAGGATGGGGGCAGCTTCGACAGGCGACAAGCCATCGGGGATAGCTGCCACGGCTTCGCTCCTCGCGATCATGTATTGAGCGTATCCGCCATCTTCATTGAATCCAGTCACCTGGAAATATTTGCAGCCCATGAAGTCTCCATGTCGGCACGGCACGCACTGTCCGCAGTGACCGCCATGCCAGCCGACTCCCGCACGCTGGCCCTTCTTCCAGTTTGTGACGCCTGGACCGACCGCATCGATCACGCCGGCCACTTCGTGGCCCGTGACACGGGGATAGACAAGACCAGGCCAATGCCCCTCTTTGACGAAGGCATCGCTATGACACACGCCGCAGGCTTCCACCTTAATGCGGACCGTATTGGGACCAGGGTCAGGCACTGCACGTTGGACCACCTCAAACGCGCCACCGGGACTTTTTATCTGTACGGCCATCATCTGTGACATGGTGGACCTCCTAGGCTGGGAACTATGTAAGGAAGCCTAGCTCTGTAGGTGGTTCGAGGGCAAGGTGGGGATGTGGGTCGTGCGGAAGAAAACCCTGTTTGAAGGGGGATTTCGAACTCAGCGAGCGGCAGAGGAGGGAAGATCGTAGGATGTTCTGCTCATCATCTCCTTCGCGCGCAACGACGCTCTCCCACACTTTCGTCCGATCTCGACAAACGCTGAGACAATCATCGACGGTGCGACGGCAGACTGTTCCCCACGGCAGGCGTGAGATTGGTCCACCGTTCGATTGGCCACTCTTTGACCATCCGATTCGTCCGCAAGCGAATGCACGTTGCCAAATGTCGACAGCGTTTTGGACAACGCTCCGCCGGATCCTACCGCGATGATCTTCAATCGATCCAAACGGAGATATTTCTTCGCGGCGGCTAAGACATCATGCTCCGATACCTGGAGTACCTTCTCGCGCAGCTGCAAAAAAAACTGTTTTGGCAGGCCATCGTACTCCAACTTCACATGCCGGCTCACGATCTTTGAGGCGCTCGAAAAATCGAAGACCGACGAGTTAACGTAGGCCTCTTTGGATCTGGCGAGCTCTTCATCGCTGACAAGTTCGGAGGATATGCGTTCGATGTTGGCCACCATCTCTCCAAGAACCTCTGTGGTCGACGGTAGCTTGGTTTCGGCCCACAGGAGCCACATCCCTTGGTCGAACACCCCTGTGCTCAACTCGCTTCCAACCGAGTAGGCCAGCCCTCGCTTCGTCCGCACCTCATTGTATAGCCGACCAACACCCGAATCACCGCCCAAAATCTCGTTCGCGATCGCGAGGGGAATATAATCCGAATCGTCTTCCTTGATAGACAGATGTCCCACGCGGAGATGAGTTTGTGACGTGTCCTTGTTGATAAAGTGAATCACCGCTCTTTCTGCTTCACTCGTTGGAACATCGGCAATCTTCACCTCCGGCACTATTCCGGTTTCCCAATCTCCGAATACGTCCAGGAGAGCGGCCACCATCTCGCCTTTGGTGAAATCGCCCGTCACGCCGAGGATTATTCCGTTGGGATGGATCGTGTTTTGGTGGAAGGCGATCAGATCGTCCCTGCCAATTCGCCCTATAGATTCAATCGAACTTTCTCGGGCAGTTGGATGGCCTGAACCATACAGCAGCTTGACGAATTCACGGCTGGCTATGGACTCAGGCTCGTCCTCACGTCTGCGTATGCGTTCGATCGCTTGTAGTTTGGCGAGATCAACCTCTGCAGGATCGAAGGTCGGTGTCCGTAGCAAACTTGCGAAAATGTGCAACCCTCGTTTGAGGTCCTTCTTGAGCACGTCAAGGGACGCGGATCCGGACTGCCGCCCCATCGTGATATTCACCCGACCCGCGAAGCGTGCCAGTTCCTCATCGACGTCCGCAGCCGACAGACCGCCGGCTCCGCCAGTCCGCATGACGGTGCCGGTCAATGCTGCGAGGCCGACCTTGTCGGGCGGATCAAGCCAACTGCCGGTGCGTAACAATGCGCCAATCGTGATCAGCGGCAATTCATGATCTTCCAGTAGGTAGACCACTAGCCCATTCTCAAAAACCACGCGTTCTGGTTCAGGCGGGATAAACTCAACTG
>DATIGH010000209.1:0-8197 GCA_035454845.1 Nitrospira sp. | reverse complement strand
GTTCTACCCCCTCATATAATTACCGGTCGCCGCAATCTAACCGCCTGATTCAGCGGGGAAAATGGCTGAGTTTACACACTTCAACGAATCCGGCCGAGCTCGTATGGTCGATGTCGGAGGAAAAGCTCAGAGCGAGCGAGTGGCGACTGCCCACGCCAAGGTGTACCTTCAGCCGGAAACTCTCGAAAAAATCCAGCGCGGTAAGATTGCGAAAGGGGACGTCCTCGCGGTCGCCCAGGTCGCCGGCGTTATGGGGGCCAAGAAGACACCCGATCTCATTCCCATGTGCCATCCACTCTTCCTCTCTTCCGTGGACATTTCCTTCAAAGAGGACCCTCAACCCGATCCTCAGGGTCGTTGTTCGATTACGGTGGTTGCCACCGCCAAAACGAACGGGCAGACGGGGGTCGAGATGGAGGCGATGACGGCCGTCTCCGTTGCCGCACTGACCATTTACGACATGTGCAAGGCGGTCGACCGGGGAATCAGCGTCTCCGACATGTGGCTGCTGTCGAAGTCCGGCGGCAAGTCCGGCTCCTACGTACGGGAAGAGGGAGTTCCCGGCATTCACACCGCGACGAATGAGTAAAGGACACATGATTACGGTGAAACTGTTCGGCATGACCAAGTCACTTGCGGGCAATCAGTCCATCCTGACCTTGGCATTGGCCAACGGGCAATCGGTGAAGAACGTCATTGAACTCGTGAACAAGCGGTATCCCGCGATCGGCGAGTTGATTTCCAAGAAGAAAATATTGGTGTCGGTGAACCAGGAAATCGCTCACGAGGACACGAAAGTCCAGGAAGGTGATGAAGTCGCTCTTCTGCCTCCGTTTGCCGGGGGATGTGAAGCGTCACTCGTGAAGCGTATTTCCCGAAACACGAGTGACGAGGGACGGTTCTCAGCTGGAAGGAAGGAGACTGATGAGCGCGGATGATATGACAAGAGCAGCCGCGTCACCAATGGACGGCGAAACGGAGCTCGTTCGTGTGCAGCGCGAAGACTTTTCGGTCGATGCGGAGATCAATCGCGTGCGGAGTCGCTCGAAGCGGATCGGCGGCATCTCCATTTTTCTCGGCACCGCCCGGGATCACTCGAAGGGACGTGATGTCGATAGTATCACGTTTGAGCATTACGAGGGCATGGCCCAGAAGAAGCTGAGAGAGATCCGCGAGCGGGCGCTGAAAGACTTTGACATCCTTGAACTGCTGATCGTGCACCGATACGGAGAGATAACGATCGGTGAAAACATCGTCTTGATCATCGCCGGTGCCGAGCACCGGGCGGATGCGTTTCGCGCCTGCAGATGGGCTATCGATGAATTGAAACAGATCACTCCGATCTGGAAATTGGAGCATACGCCAAGCGGAGAAGTGTGGGTGGAAGAGCATCCGTAACGTGATGAGTGATGCGTGATGGGTGACGAGGTGAAGGTAACGACGGCGGAGCCGGTTGCGGTCGTCGATGCATTCGGGCGGCCGCTGAAAAGTTTGCGCCTGTCCGTGACCGACCGGTGCAATTTGCGGTGCTCCTATTGCATGCCCGAAGAAGAGTACGTCTGGCTTCCCCGGGAAGACGTCCTGACGTTTGAGGAAATGTCGGAGCTTGCCGGCTATTTTTCGGATCTGGGCGTCGACAAAGTGCGGCTGACAGGCGGAGAGCCGCTGCTCCGTCGGGATTTGTCCAGGCTCATTCGCCTCCTGCTCCAGAATCGCAACATCAAGGAAATTGCGATCACGACGAACGGGATTCTCCTGGCGGATTACGCTGAAGCGCTCTATCAGGCGGGATTGAACCGGGTGACGGTCAGTCTGGACACCTTGAGACCGGAACGGTTCAGACAGCTCACTCGCCGCGACGAATTCGCACGGGTCCTTGAAGGCATTGAAGCGGCTGGACGCGCCGGATTCACGGGCCTCAAGCTCGACACTGTGGCCATTCGAGGTTTCAATGACGACGAACTGGTCGGACTGATCGAATTTGGGAAGCATTTTCAGGCCGAGGTCCGGTTTATCGAATATATGGACGTCGGCGGTGCGAACCGATGGGCCCCTGAGAAAGTGCTTTCGCGGGAAGTGATGCTGGCGCTGCTCGGCAAGTATTACGGGACCATTGAGCCATTGCCCGAGCGCGGATCGGCTCCCGCGCAACGATTCCGGCTGCCGGACGGCGCAACGTTCGGCATTATCCCGTCCACCACGACTCCGTTCTGCTCCGCCTGCGATCGGAGCCGTGTCACGGCGGATGGGATGTGGTACCGCTGCCTGTACGCGACTACGGGCACCGATTTGCGGAAACCGCTCCGAGAGGGCATATCGGCTCAGGAGATGCGGGCGCTGATTCGGACTGGCTGGGAATCGCGGCGTGACCGGGGCGCAGAAGAACGTAAAGCACTGGAACGCGCCGGGTTACGCGAGGGCGGGCTGATCGACATCGATCGTCTGCGCGAGGATCCGCATCTCGAAATGCACGCGCGCGGCGGATAGCGGACACCGCGACTCTTCGCACGCTGTGGACTTCCGAACGACATTGTGATCAACATCCTGCGCGAGTGCGTCGCGCACTCGCTTCCTAATCGGTCGGCGCATTCACATTCAACGCGGCGCCACACCTGCACATGGCTCCTGGTGTTACATGGCTGATGCCTCGTATGCGACGATTCTAGGCCTCGGGTTTGTCCTCGGACTGCGTCACGCCCTGGATACTGACCATCTCGTCGCCGTCTCGACGGTGCTTGCCGAACGGCCATCCTGGCGAGCCTCGAGTCTAGTCGGCCTCAGTTGGGGCGTCGGCCATACCGTCGTTCTTTTGGTGGTCGGAGCGATCGTCCTGGTCCTCCGTGTGCCGATCCCCGAATCACTCGCCGTGGCGGCGGAAGTCGTCGTAGGACTCATGCTCGTCGGGCTCGGCGGGCTGCTCGGCATGAAGTTGATTCGCGAACGGTGGCACCTCCATCGCCACGATCATGACGGCATGAGGCACGTGCATTTTCACAGTCATCGCCTGGCACAGAATCACGCTCATGGGCATTGGTGGCAAGAGTCGGTGCGGCCTCTGTGTATCGGGATGGCCCACGGGTTGGCCGGCTCGGCGGCCTTGCTGCTGCTCGTCGTGGCGTCGGCTGAAAGCATCATGGACGGGTTACTGTACATTGCGGTGTTTGGATGCGGTTCTATTTTGGGCATGATGCTAATTGGGCTCGTGCTCAGTCTGCCGGTCGTGTGGTCGTTGCACCTCGGCAGGCCGCTCTTTTTCGCGGTGCAGGGTCTGGCGAGTGTCGGCAGTATGACCCTGGGATGTTGGATCGTCTATCGGCTTCTCGTCGGCGAGCCGCTGTCGTAACCCGATGAGATGTTGAGCGGGAAACCACGTGCGCAGTTCAGCCTGCTGTGCTATTCTCCAGCGCGCGACAGTCGTGTGCAAGGGCACGCTCCTGAATTCTTTGAGTCGCCGAGCCTGGAGTGACTGGTGAAAGGAGTCAGGGATGGCGTGGTTTAAGAAGCAAAAGGGCGCTGAACCGGAGGTCCCGAAGCGGTCGAAGGTCGCCGAAGGGATGTGGCTCAAGTGCAATCATTGCCGTGAAATCGTCTATCGGAAAGAAGTCGAGCGAAACAGCAAAGTCTGTCCGAAGTGTGACTATCATTTCCCCATTTCGGTGATGGAACGCATCACGCTCCTTGTGGATCTTGGAACGTTCAAGGAGTGGGATGCCGACCTGGGCCCCCAGGATCCGCTGAACTTCCACGACACGAAATCCTATAAAGAGCGCGTCAAGGCGCAACAAGACAAGACCGGACGAAAGGATGCCATCATGATCGGCGAGGGCCAAATGAACGGCCGTCGCGTGGCCCTCTGCGTCTTTGATTTTGGATTCATGGGCGGCAGCATGGGGTCGGTGGTCGGCGAGAAAATCTGCCGAGCGATCGATCGCGCCATTGAACACCGTCTGCCTGTCGTGCTGGTCACGGCCTCGGGCGGCGCGCGCATGCAGGAAGGGATTCTTTCGCTCATGCAGATGGCCAAGACGTCAGCGGCAGTGGCCAAGCTGGGCGAGGCCAAGCTCCCGTTGATTTGTCTGCTGGCTGATCCGACCTTCGGCGGCGTGACGGCCAGCATCGCCATGCTGGGCGATGTGATCCTCGCTGAGCCGAAAGCGTTGATCGGCTTTGCCGGTCCCCGGGTGATCGAGCAAACAATCAAACAGCAGCTCCCGGACCAATTTCAGCGTGCGGAGTTTCTATTGGAGCATGGGATGATCGATATGATCGTCGAGCGCAAACAGTTGAAGGAAACTCTGAGCACTCTCGTCGCCCATTTCTAGCAGGTGTTGAACCAAGCTTTTTCTCACCCACCCAACCCTGGCGAGTCTTTTGCACCCGCCCGACCCGCCGATTGCTTTGCAATCGGTCACCCGGGACGCGCCTTTCCCCTGGCGTCGTCCCACGTCGCCTAAGAAGCATGACCTATACGGCTGCTGTCTCCTACCTCTACGGCCTCCAAAAACACGGCATCAAGCTGGGATTGGATACGATGATGGTATTGGTGGGACGGCTTGGCATGCCCCAGGCTCGTTACCCCAATCTCCATATCGCCGGCACCAATGGGAAAGGCTCCACAGCCGCGCTGACAGCTTCCATGTTCCAGGCGGGGGGCTATCGCGTCGGGTTATATACATCGCCTCACCTGGTCGACTTTCGGGAGCGCATTCGCGTGAACGGCCGGATGATCGCGGAATCAGACATCGCGAGGCTGACGGACTGCATAAAGGCTCTCTCAGAGCCGGATCTTTCACCGACCTTCTTCGAGTTCACCACGGCGATGGGCTTGCAGTATTTTGCGGAGTCGCAGGTCGACCTGGCGGTGTTGGAGGTGGGACTCGGAGGCCGATTCGATGCGACGAACGTCGTCTCTCCCCTGGCCTGCGCCATTACGACGATCGCGTTGGACCACCAGCAATATTTGGGAACGACCCTGACGTCAGTTGCGTTCGAGAAAGCCGGTATCATCAAGCACCATGTGCCGGTGATTTGCGGCCGCCTGCCTCGCGAGGCGCAGGAAACAATCGAGCGGATCGCGGCCGAGCGTGACGCCCCGCTTCTATCCATGGGGCGGGATTTCCAGATTGAAGGAGAAACGCCCGCCCGCTTCAGCTATTCAGGCGGCGGCATCCGGTACGACGCGTTGTCCTGTCCCTTGCTGGGAGCCCATCAATTGGAGAATTGCGCCTGCGCCTTGTCTCTGGTTGAAACGGTGCGCCGGCAGCGGCTGGCCATCGGGGAGCCGGCCATCCGGGAAGGGCTCCGGCAGGTTCAATGGGAAGGGCGTCTGGAGGTCGTGGCCCGAGAGCCCTTGACTGTTATCGATGGTGCCCATAATCCCGCGGCGGCCACGGCTTTGGCCGGTTACCTCCGCGCGTTTCGCCACTCGAATCCTCTCAGCCGGGTCATACTTGTCCTGGCCATGATGCGTGACAAGGATCAACGCGGATTCATAGAACCGTTCAAAGGACTCGTCGACGAAGTCGTGCTGACACAGGCAAGTCTCAAGCGGTCGTCGACGGTCGAGGAGTTGCTGCCAGTGGTCGGCACCATCTGCCCGCAGGTGCGCACCCATCCACGGGTTTCAGGCGCGCTCAGCGAGGCCAGCCACCTTGCGCGACCACAAGATTTGATCTGCGTAACCGGCTCATTGATGCTCGTCGGTGAGGTCAAAGCCTCGTTGCGCGGCTGTGGGCTTTCTCCGCTTCGGGGTTGACATGGCGGCAGTGGTGACGCGAGTCCTTGGCCGCCTGACCGCAGTCCTGCTCTTCAGTGTCCTTCCGGTGCCAGCATTGGCGGCTACGGCCGACCCGTCACCTCAAACCGGATCCGGATCGCTTCCTCTTGAGGTGAAGGCTGATCGTATCGACTATATTCAGGACCAGGACATCTACGAAGCCGACGGCTCCGTTGTTGTCGATCAGGGCACCGTGCATCTCACCGCCGACCACCTCACGATCCAAGCGCTGCCGGGCGTGATGATCGCCACTGGGCATGTCCGGTTGACCGATCCCAAGGCCGACATTGTTGCCGACCGGCTGGAACTGAACATCAATACCCAGGCGGGCGTCGTGACTCATGGAGAGGTCTACATCAAATCGTCCAATACGACGGTTGATGGACGCCTCATCCAGCGGTTTTCGGAGGATCATTACCGTTTCAAGGAAGGGCGGTTTACGAATTGCGATGCGCCGGCAGGAGAGACACCGGCCTGGCGCTTTCAGTTTAAGGATATGGATCTCAACGCGGGAAACAGCCTCGCCTTCAAGGACGGCTGGTTTTGTGTCGCCGACGTGCCTGTGATTCCGATCCCCACGATGACCTATCCACTCACGCCTCGACAAAGCGGCTTCCTGATTCCGACTCCGGCCTATGACAACCGATTCGGGTTTCATTATCAGCAAAGCTATTACTGGGCGATCAACCCCAGCCAAGATCTGACGATTTCGCCTTCGTTTTACACGGATTTGGGGTACGGCAGCGATTTCGAATACCGATATGTGCTGGACAGAAAGTCCAGAGGTCAGTGGTTTGTCAGCTATCTGCAGCAGACGACGCTCCCAAATGTGTCGGGAGTGACGGACACGGGCAACGTCGACGCCCAGCGGGCGCGCGCGCTCATTACGGGGACCCATACCCAGTACGTGACGTCGGACCTCCTGCTGCGCGTCAATGCCAATCTCGTGACGGATCCCGATTACCTCCAGCAACTCAGCAATTCGGGTGCGCAGCGAGCGCTTCCCAGCAATGAGTCCAACTTTCTTGCGAACCAGCGCTTACGGTACGGTAATGCCTATCTGCTGGGTCAGTATCTACAGCCGTTGCAAGCCGGCGGCGCGGACACATTCCAGCGCCTTCCGGAAGTGGGCTATAGCCAGCCGAACATCTCGCTGTTCAATTCACCGCTGTTGTTCGGGGGGGACGCCAATGCGGTGAACTTCTTCCGGGAAGAGGGGTTCACGCAGAATCGCCTCGATGTCGTGCCGGCACTTTCCACGGACGTCATTGACGTGGGCCATGTGGTGGGATTCACGCCCCAGGCCAAGTTTCGCGAGGTCTACTATTCGCGCGGCATTCAGGAAACCAGCAGCCAACACCGGGAAACTTTCTGGGCGGCGCTCGATGCGACCTCCAAAATGAGCCGCAGGTTCCGCAAGGCGGACGGGGACGCCTTCTTGCACACGATCGAGCCAAGCGTGATCTACGAGTATGTTCCGGCGACCGATCAGTCGCAAATAACGCAAATCGACCAGGTCGATGACCTGCCGAAAAAAAATCTCCTTACCTACGTGGTGAGGAGCCGGCTGCTGGAACAAGACGGCGACAGTAGCTTCAACTGGCTGGATCTCACGCTGGCGCAAAGCTACCACGTCGGCGCCGTACAGACGCAGGCCAGAGATTTTGCGCCGGGGGCCGTGCCTCCATTTGGCAGTCTCACACAGCCATTGCAGCCGGCGACCGTTCCCGTGGATGGGAAGAAATTTTCCAATCTTTGGCTCCGCGCCGTCATCGGGAACAACGACCCTCAGATGACCCTTTCTCAGCTCGCCGGTCCGGTGTTTGGACGCGGGGCGGGCTCCGTCATGCTCGCCAAGCCTCCCATCAACCGGTACGTCACGGTGGACGCCTTTTTCGATCCCTATCGCGGAACAGTCAGTCAATTCAACACGGACTTTCGGCTCCAGAGATCCAATGAGTGGTATGTGGAAATCGGGCAGCGCTATGCCATAGATGGGAACCGGGTACGCCGTGGCGACATTTGGAATCCCATTTCATTCAATGAAGTGTTCGCGCCGACGGAGGAAATTCAATTCCTGACGGCCGGCGGCGCCTTTCGGACCCCCTTTGGATGGCTCATCGGCGCCAAGGGGTATTACGATATCAAGAATGGCAGGAGTCCCGAATACGACGTCGTTGCGCTGTACCAGAATCCGTGCAAATGCTGGTCGTTCGGATTGTTTTATCTCCAATTTCCCGACCGGGCGCAGTACAATTTCATGCTGAGTCTGACGGGAATCGGCTGGACCGAGAATTATGGGACGAACGTCGTAAGAAACATCTTCAGTCCTCTCACGTGGGGAGAGAAGGGATTGCCGTGGGCTTCGCCGGGTGGACACTATGGACTTGTCGAAACAACTCAACCGCTGCCGCGGAGTGG
>DATIGH010000208.1:0-3850 GCA_035454845.1 Nitrospira sp. | reverse complement strand
TTCGACAGACGCCACGCTCCGTGGCCTCCAAGAAACCCTGAATCGTCCAAGCTCGCGATCGATGCGGACCGATGCCGTCGCGGAAATGAAATGGAGGAGCCTAGTCAAGACAGGCACGCTCTTCAACATCATGTCCATCATCCGGGGGTATGCGCCCAACGATGACGAGACTGTGCTTGTCGGTGCGCATCGAGACCATTTCGGGCAACAGGCGGACCTCTTGTTTGCCGGCGCCGACGACAACGCGTCGGGCACCGCCGTCCTTCTCGAAGTCGCACGCGTGTTTGCACTCGCTCCGGCAGCGCCGAAGCGCTCAGTGCTGTTCCTGTCGTTCAGCGGAGAAGAGCAGGGACTGTTGGGGTCGCGGCTCTACGTCGAGCAACCGATCGTGCCGCTGTCGAGCACGATTGGCATGATCAACGTCGACCACGCCGGCACGGGCAATGGACGGTTGACCGTGGGCGTGACAGGATTCGAGAAGACGATGGCGCAGCGCGCTGGAGAGACGGCCGGCCTGTCGGACAAGCTCGATGTGTTCGGCTATTTTCCCGGCGGCGATCACGTGCCGTTCAAGGAAGCCGGAGTGCCGACCGTGGCCGTCGTCAGCGGCGGCGTGCATCCGCATTTTCATCAACCGAGCGATACGGTGGAAACGGTCAATCCGGAGATTCTGCGATCTGTGGCCCGATACGTGCTCACGCTCACATGGCAGCTCGCTAATGAGCCGTGAGCGACGGCACATGGCGAGAGGCCTCGCCCTTTTCGGCAGTGCCTCGACCCGCGAGCCTCACGTTACGGGATGTCGTCGAGAAGTGTGGACTCAATATCCAGGAGAGGGGGCGGCTGTCTCGGAGCACTGGGCAGTACCAGGGGGGAGCCGACCTGGTTTGCGCCTTGAATCAGGCCGATGGAAAGCCGGGGGCCCAAGGTCATGACCGCGCCGCTCCAGTATTGGCCGGTGCTCGGATTTTGGAAGCTATAAGACTGAAAATTATTTCCTGGATTGTAGAGAAAGCCCTGTGTCCCTAGATTATCCAAATACAAACTCCCGGGACCGGTCAGGCTGAAGAGCGGCGCCACGCCTCCGTCAAAGCCGCGAACGCTGGATATCGTTTGCGCCACCGCCGACCGTTCGGTTGCGCAGAAAAGCAGGATCGCGCCGGTCACGAGCATGACGCCGAAGCGTCTGAGAGGAAGTTCATGACAGATGGACATGAACTCATTATAGTATGGCCAACAATCGTTGTCGACCAAAGGGGGCACCATGAATGATCGAACCGCTCCTCGCCTCTGGCCGCTGATTGCGCTGGCTGCCCTGAGCAGCCTCTGCTGGGAATCCGACCTCTGCTTTGCTATCGGCGAGACGACAAAGGCCGTGAACGGTGACCGGCGGGAAGAGATCTCGCTCGCTGAGGCCGCTCTCCGCGCCCTTAAAAGCAATTTGGATATCAGCATCAGCCGGCACACGAAAGAGAGCCGTCTGACTGACATCATCGTCGAACAGGCGAAATTCGATCCGACGTTCAGCGTCAATGGGCAATACAATCGGACCGTCAACCCCCTCAACCGGCCGGTCTTTGGCGGCACCGGCGGCACCTTGAATGAGATTACGATCTTCGATCAGCGCGTGGGATCCGTCACCGTCGACGCCACCACCAATCTGCTCACCGGCGGCAACATCGATTTGAACTACAGTCCTGCCAGGACGAACGTCAATCAGGACGTGGCGAGCGGGTTCCTGTTCAATCCGGCCTGGACGGGAGGTCTCGCGCTGACATTGACGCAGCCGTTACTACGCAATGCCGGCATCGACGTCAACAAGACGTTCATTCGGATTGCCCAAAACAATGCCACCGTCGAAGAGCATGTGTTTCGTGACCGGGTTTTGACCGTTCTGGCCACCGTCGAACAAACCTACTGGGAAGTGGTATTCGCGAACGAAAACCTGAAGGTGGCCGAAGCGGCGCTGAAAGCGGCGCAGGAACTGCTGGCCAGCAACCGGGCGAAGGCCAAGGCTGGGGTGATGTCCATTGTGGATGTGCTGCAGGCCGAAGCGGCGGTGGCCTCTCGTGTCGAGCAGATACTGTTGGCAGAAAAATCCATTCGCGATCAGGAGGACCAGTTGCGTCGGCTCTTGAATCCGGGCGAAGAAGACCTGCGCCTGGAGGTTCGGTTGACGCCCCAAGATGCGCCGGTCGTCGCCTTGGAACCGATCAGCCTTCAGGAAGCGATCGACATCGCGATCGAGCAGCGTCCGGAGATCGTTCAAGCCAAGAAAAATGTCGAGACCAGCGTGCTCAACACCAAGTTTGCCAAGAACCAGTTGCTGCCGACTCTGTCCTTTCAGGGCACGATGGGGTTGGCCGGCTTGGGGAAAGACTACGCCGATGAGACGAGGCGCAATTTCAGCGGCGACTTTTATAACTATGGCGCTGGCCTCGTCCTGAGTTATCCGCTCGGCAACCGCTCGGCGTGGAGCACGTTCAACCGACGGCAGATCGAAGGCAAGAATGCCGAAACGTCATTGGCCAGCGTCAGACAGCAGATCATTATCGGGGTCAAGGAAGCCGTCCGCCGGGTCCAGACTGACTTCAAGCGCATCGAGACGACGAGATCAGCCAGGATCATGGCGGAGAAACAGCTTCAAGCCGAACAGGAGCGATTAAAGGTCGGCCTCAGCACGACACGCTTCGTCCTGGACTTCCAGCGCGACCTTGCGACGGCGCAAGGCAATGAATTGCGCGCGATCGTCGATTACAACAAATCCCTGTCCAATTTGTCACGACACAAGGCCACCACACTGGACCGTTACAGCCTGCAGATCTATTAAATGGCCGATGACGGCGCCTGTTCATCCGAATCCGCAATGCCACCGGATGAGCGGGGGGCCGCGCTGGCCCTGCTCCCGGTTGTCGCCACCCTTGCCTATTACGCTCTGCCGGACTGGCTGCAGGTGCAGCCGCTCGTGCAATTCGCTCCCCAATTCATTAGTTACTTCGCATTCGCCGTCTGGTCCACCCGCAATGGCTCGGTGCTGAGTCGGTTCGGTCTAGAATGGTCGCACGTGCCCCGCGGGGCCATGCTGGGAACAGTCACGGGTCTCGTACTGGGCGGCCTGAACGCGCTCGTGATTCTGCGTCTCGTACCCTTCCTGGATGGCGATATCACATTCTTGAAACAGACGCCTCACGCCCGCGTGCCCGTGCTGATCATGGTCCCCTGGTTCATTGCGGGGATCGCCCTCTTGGTCGAGTTCAATTTTCGTGGATTCGTGCTGGGGAGGCTCGCCACGCTGGAAGCGTCCGTGTGGCGGCATGCGACCCTGCGGCGCTTGACTCCGCTGGCTTTAACCACCAGCACGGTGTGCTTCGCCTTCGATCCGTTCATGGTCGCTACCTTCCAGCATCTGCATTGGATCGCATTATGGGATGGTTTTGTCTGGGGCCTGCTTTGGCTGCTGACCAGGAATCTCTATGTGACGATCGTTGCCCATGCGGTAGAAGTGACCGTCGTGTATAGTGCAGTGCGGTCGACTCTGATGTCCTAGAGCGATGAATCCTTCATTTTCCAGCTACCTCGTGAACGACTGCTTTGGCGATCCGGGGGTCTATGTCGAGGTCCGCTGGTCCAAGCGGGCACTGCTGTTTGACCTGGGCCACAACGATTCACTGGGATCCACTCGTCTGCTCCGAGCCAACGACATCTTCGTCTCCCATACGCACATGGATCACTTTATCGGCTTCGATGCCGTCGTGCGCGTGGCGCTCGGGAGGGGTAAAACGCTTCGCCTGTATGGTCCGCCAGGACTGATCGACAATGTGAACGGCAAGCTACGCGGCTATACGTGGAA
>DATIGH010000207.1:0-36820 GCA_035454845.1 Nitrospira sp. | reverse complement strand
GCCACGACTTCCTCGATCGGTCCGACCATGTAAAACGCCTGTTCAGGCAGATGGTCGTATTTACCTTCGAGAATTTCCTTGAAGCTCCGGACCGTGTCCTTCAGCTTCACATACTTTCCAGGCGCGCCGGTAAAGGCCTCGGCCACATGGAACGGTTGAGACAGGAAGCGCTGAATCTTCCGGGCCCGCGCCACGACCATCTTGTCGTCTTCTGACAGTTCGTCCATGCCCAAAATCGCGATAATATCTTGAAGATCCTTGTAGCGTTGCAAGACGGACTGAACGCCACGCGCGATCTTGTAATGCTCTTCTCCAATGACTTGAGGATCGAGGATGCGTGATGTGGAATCGAGCGGGTCGACGGCCGGATAAATGCCCAGCTCCGCCAGTTGCCGCGACAACACCGTGGTCGCATCCAAGTGAGCGAAGGCGGTCGCAGGGGCCGGGTCGGTAAGGTCGTCCGCCGGGACATAGATCGCCTGAACTGAGGTGATCGATCCGCGCTTTGTCGAGGTGATCCGTTCTTGAAGCGCACCCATCTCCGTCGACAGATTCGGCTGATATCCGACGGCTGAAGGCATACGCCCCAACAGCGCCGAGACTTCTGAGCCGGCCTGAGTGAAGCGAAAAATGTTGTCAATAAAGAGCAAGACGTCCTGATTTTCCTCGTCGCGGAAATACTCGGCCACAGTGAGGCCGGTGAGGCCCACCCGCAGGCGGGCGCCAGGCGGTTCATTCATTTGTCCGTACACAAGCGCGGCTTTCGACTTGGTGAAGTCGTCCGGGTCGATGACTTTTGATTCCTGCATCTCGTGCCAGAGGTCGTTACCTTCGCGCGTCCGTTCGCCCACACCGGCGAACACGGAAAATCCTCCGTGGTGCAAGGCGATGTTGTTGATCAACTCCATGATAATGACGGTCTTTCCGACGCCGGCTCCGCCGAAGAGGCCGACCTTCCCGCCCTTGCTGTACGGCTCGAGCAAATCCACGACCTTGATGCCCGTTTCGAGGACTTCCGTCCTGGTGTCTTGATCTTCGAGCTTCGGCGCTGGCCGGTGAATGGGATAGGTTTTCTTGGCTTTCAGCGGCCCTTTCTCATCCACTGGCTCCCCGAGCACATTGATGAGACGGCCGAGTGTTTCACGGCCCACTGGAACGGAGATCGCGGCGCCGGTGTCCTGCACATCCATACCTCGCGTCAAGCCGTCCGTCGAGGACATGGCCACTCCGCGGACGCGGTTTTCTCCGAGATGTTGGGAGACTTCCAGCGTCAATCGGACCGCAGGCTTCCCGGTGGCCTTGTTCTCCTCTTGGTTCACCTTGAGCGCGTTGTAGATATTCGGCAGATGACCGGGGGGAAATTCGACGTCCACCACGGGACCAATGACCTGAATCACTTTTCCAGTGCTCACGACTCGCTCCTTTGTCGCGAATGATGACTATTCCTTATGCCACATTCATAATTGAACACGCCTATGCCTTCGTCCCGTATCCCATTTTCTGCTTGAAGGTGGTAATGATTTCCTTCAGGCGTTCACCGACCTTGTCGTCGATTTTCGGGATGCTGAGGATCTCCTTCTTCAGATCTGGGTGGTTCTGCTGCACATAGCGGAGATAGTCAGCCTCGAATTGCTGCACCTGATCGACAGGGACGTCGTCCAGGTAGCCGTTGACCCCTGTATAAATAGACAGCACCTGATCGGCGACGGGCATCGGCTTGTATTGACCCTGCTTCAGAAGCTCCACCATGCGTACACCGCGTGAGAGTTGCCTCTGGGTCGCTTTGTCCAATTCGCTGCCGAACTGCGCGAAAGCGGCCATTTCGCGATACTGCGCGAGATCCAACCGCAAGGTGCCGGCCACCTGCTTCATCGTCTTGATCTGAGCGGATCCACCGACGCGGGACACGGACAAGCCGACATTGATCGCGGGCCGGATGCCTGAATAGAAGAGATCACTCCCGAGGTAAATCTGCCCGTCGGTAATCGATATGACGTTCGTGGGGATGTAGGCCGATACGTCGCCCGCCTGCGTTTCGATAATGGGGAGTGCCGTCAAGCTGCCGCCTCCAAGCTTGTCGTTCAGCTTCGCGGCACGCTCCAGCAGCCGAGAGTGCAGGTAAAATACGTCCCCAGGATAGGCTTCGCGTCCAGGCGGCCGTCGCAGCAGCAGGGACAGCTGCCGATAGGCGACCGCATGCTTGGAGAGATCATCATACACGATCAGGGCATGCTTGCCGTTATCCCGGAAGTACTCGCCGATGGCTGCGCCGGCGAACGGTGCCAAGAACTGCATGGGAGCGGCATCGCTCGCCGTCGCCGATACGACCATGCTGTAGTCCATGGCGTGATGCTCTTCGAGAGTCTTGACGACCCGCGCGACCGTCGAGCGCTTTTGACCGACCGCTACATAGATGCAGTACACGCCCAAGCCCTTTTGATTGATGATCGTATCGACGGCAATCGCAGTTTTGCCCGTCTGCCGATCGCCGATGATCAGCTCCCGCTGGCCGCGGCCGATGGGAATCATGGCGTCGATTGCCTTGATCCCGGTCTGCAACGGCTCCCGTACCGATTGCCGGGTAATGACTCCAGGAGCGACGACCTCGATGCGAGAGGAAAGCTGCGACTTGATCGGCCCTTTTCCGTCAATCGGCTGACCGATCGCATTCACCACCCGGCCGATCAGGGCATCGCCGACGGGAACCTCGGCGATGCGGCCAGTGCGCTTGACAGGATCCCCCTCCTTGATGCCGACGTCGTCGCCCATCAACACGGCGCCCACGTTGTCTTCCTCGAGGTTCAGAGCGATGCCGTAGAGACCGCCTGGAAATTCGAGCATTTCGCCGGCCATGGCGCCGTCGAGGCCATAGACCTTGGCGATCCCGTCTCCGACCTGGATGACGGATCCCGTTTCCTTGACGTCGACCTGTTTGTCAAAGCCCTTGATCTTCTCTTTGATAATTGCGCTGATTTCTTCAGCCTTAATCTGCATGGCAACTCCTTCGCTTCAGCTTCGCAGAATGACGACAGCCAGGTCGCAAGCGGCTTCAGTCACGTGTCAGCAGCGAGTGCATGGCGTTCAAACGCCCGCGCACAGTGCTGTCCACGACCGTGCTGCCGATATGAATTTGCAAGCCGGCAAGGTGGGCAGTATCGGTCTGGAAATTCACGTCCACCTCTCGCTTGAGCGTCTCTCGCAGGCGCGTTTTGATGCGTTCTTGTTCGGCTGAGGGCAGCGCCGTTGCCGAAGACACGGTCACTTGCTGAGTGCCTTTCGAGCGGTCTACGAGTCTGCCGAAGGCCTCGGCAATGTCAGACAGAAACTGGACACGGTTCTTCTTGACCAGTTGCCCGAGAAACGCTTTGCAGGCCGGAGGGCAGCCAAATCGACCGGCAAGCTCGGTCAGTACGGCGATCTTCTCGTCCACTCCAAACACCGGCGAGGCTACGACATGCCGAAGAGATGAAGACTCTTCCATGGCTCGCGCCAGACCGTTGAGGGTCTCCCGCGTAGCTTCGATGTTGGATGGCTCGAGAAGCTCGAAGAGCGCCTGGGCGTAACGACGCGACACTGCCGTTTTAATCACTGTCCGGGTCCACTCATTTCATTGGCAATTTAGGGCACACGGGATGCTTCCGTGCGGAAGGCACGAAAATCGGCGCGCAAAAGTAGCATTGGGAGATGGGAACTGTCAATACAGACGGGAGGATGCGAGGACTTCAGAAGGGCTGGATGATGCCACCGCCAACCACTTCGTCGTTGCGGTACAGGACCGCGGACTGCCCCGGGCTCAGCGCGCGTTGCGGAGTCTTGAAATGAAGGCGCAGGGTGTCATCGTCGAGCGTCTCAACGACCGCCGAGGTTGCTGGAGTGGCATACCGGACCTTCACCGCGACCTCTGTCGTCGTCATCAGTGACCGATCGAAGAGATTGAGGTCCTTCAGCAGGCATGAGGAGCTTAGCAGCCCTTCTTCCGGACCAAGGACGACGGTATTCGTGGACGGCTGGACCTGCTGCACATAGAGCCGCTGACCGGCGGCAATGCCGAGTCCCCGCCGCTGCCCAGGAGTGTAAAAGGCGATGCCGTCGTGCCGTCCCAAATATCGCCCATGCTCGTCGAGAAATGCGCCCGGATTTTTGGCCGAGGGCATTTCTGACTCGATAAAGGTTCGGTAGTCACCTTGGCTGACGAAACAAATTTCCTGACTCTCTTTCAATTCATCGATGGGAAGTCCCAGGGCCTCGGCTTCCGCCCAGACGGCTGCCTTCTGCATCGCACCGACGGGAAAGCGCAGGCGAGGCAACCAATCGGGCTGTAGGCGGTACAAAAAGTAGCTCTGGTCTTTTTTCGCATCGAGGGACCGGCACAGAACAAAATGACCATTCGATTCCTGGATTCGCACGTAATGGCCGGTCGCAACGAACTCCATTCCACGCTGGTCGGCCAGGGCAAAGAGCCCCCGCAGTTTGACCCGTTCGTTGCAACGGACACACGGATTGGGTGTCGTGCCGCCCGCATAACCCCGAAGAAAATCATCGATGACCGCCGTGCGAAACAGCTGGCGCTGGTCGACGACTTCATAAGGAATCTTCAGACGTTGCGCCACATACTTGGCAATGCCGATCTTGCAACAGCCGCGCTCCTGCCACTTCTTGGAAGCGGCGACATCGTCATCTTCATGTTCCCAGACTTGCAGCGTCACGCCGTGGACGTCGTAGCCTTGGCGGACCAAGAGAGCCGCTGCCACGGAGCTGTCCACACCGCCGCTCATTCCGAGCAGGACCGTCGGCTTCGTCATAGCCCCGTATTGTACTGGCGAGAATCGGAAAGGGCCAGGGGCGAGTTGCGCAGATTGATGGGTCGTTGAAGAAGGGCTAAGACGCGATCGAAACCGGTTCCGGCTCCGACCAGGCACGCAATCCCATGTCACACATGCCATGGAAATGCGACCCTTCCTCGATGGCGATCGACGGAGTTCGAATATCGCCGACCAGGACACCGGGTTTCAGAATCTGGATCCTTTCAACGGCGGTGATGGTGCCGTTGATCTTGCCGCTGTTCATGAGCACACCGGCAGACACGACGCCTTTAATGATCGCATGTTCTCCGACGATCAACGTCCCGGTGGTGTGGATTTCGCCTTCGACCCTCCCGTCAACGCGGACGGTTCCGTCAAAGTTGACCACGCCTTTGAAATCGACGTCTTTGGCCAACAGCGTAAAATTCTGGAAGTCCGGCTCGGTCGATTGTTCGCTGTGCTCCTTACGTGCCCACATGGCAATCCCCCTATACGTATAATTCATTTAGTACATTACCCAGCTAACTTGACTCCCTGCGAGGGTGTAGCGGCGACGGGATGCAGCGTCCCTACTTCGCGGGCTCCCTGCGTCATCTCCAGACCGCCATTGAACAACACACCATCTTCAATCGAGAGCATGGGCGTCTTCATGCTGCCGTTGAACACGGCCGGAGCCCGGAGTTTCACCCGCTCTTTCGCGGCAATGTCGCCGGTGATCTTGCCTTTGCAGACGATCGTTCCCGCAGTCACCTTGGCCTGAATGACCGCTTCATCTCCAATCAACAAGACGCCATCGGTATGGATTTCACCGTCCAGACACCCATCGATCCTGACAGTGCCGCTGTAGGAAATCACGCCCTTGAACTCGACTCCCTTTCCCACAAAGGCGATGATATCTTCAGTGCCGTCGGGCGTCGCGGCCACAGATGGCGCTGCCTCTTCCGATGTTCCTTCACCGGCCCGCTTTGCGTCCTGCTTCTCCTGGCCCCACATGAGCAGCCTCCCAATCTCTCGTGACAATGATGACGACGGCCATTCGTGCGAGTTCAGCCGTACGAACAAACACTGCCACCGGTCGTCGGATTTAGCAACAAATATGCCGTTTATTTCACACGGCGTTGAACGGGGTACGTAGAGGGGAACTACTGAAGCAGTTGCTCGAGAATGCCCTCGAGCTCGGCAGGCGAAAAATAATGGATGATCACTTTGCCGCCGCGTTTGCCGTTGAGCACAGAAACCTTCGTGCCGAGTCGTTTTTGCAAACGCTCTTCCACGTCCATCATCGGCGACCGCCGCAGCTCTTTTGTATTGCGTTTCCTGGCGATTAGGCTTGAGGCAAGAATTTTTTCCGTCTCCCGTACTGACAGGTTTCGAGCGACGACAAGATGCGCCACACGTAGTTGCTCGGCGGGGCTTGCAAGCCCAAGAATCACCTTCGCATGACCGGCAGATAATTGATCGCGTTCGATCAGTTGCTGCACCTCGATGGGCAGGTTGAGCAGGCGGACAATGTTCGCGATGGACGACCGTTCGCACCCGACTCGCTGCGCAATTATGTCCTGAGTGAGTCCAAATTCGCTCATCATCCGTTGATAGGCATGAGCCATTTCCATGGGATTGAGGTCTTCCCGTTGAAGATTTTCGACGAGCGCGAACAGGATCGTTTCCTCATCGCTGCAGTTACGGACGACGGCTTGGATGGTCTCCATGCCGGCCTGTCTGGCTGCGCGCCAGCGACGCTCCCCCGAAATCAGCTCATACATGCCGTCGCCTTTGCGCCGCACCAGCACTGGTTGAAGCAACCCGCTCTGCTTTAAGGATGCGGCCAACTCCGTCAGTTCCTGTGGTGAGAATGTTTGCCGAGGCTGATATCGATTCGGAACGACGGCGTCGATGCGCAGATGCTGGACTTCCGGTAATTCAGGCATCGGCGCTGGCTTCGTTGTCGGTAATAGTGCGTCGAGGCCCCTACCGAGCGCTTTTTTCTCCATGACTCATGAACTCCTTTGCTAAAGAAAGGTAGGCATTGGCTCCAGCCGAGGCCATGTTATAGAGCAAAACCGGCCGTCCGTAACTTGGCGCCTCGGCAAGCGTCACATTCCGCGGAATTGTTGTCTGGTAAACCAGATCTTTGAAGTGTCCACGCACTTGGTCGGCAACTTGGCGCGCCAAGGTATTCCTCACATCGTACATTGTCAAGACGATGCCTTCGATCGTAAGGCCAGGATTAAATGATTGCTGGATTCGCTCGATACTGCCCATGAGACGGCTCAGCCCTTCCATGGCATAGTATTCACACTGAACTGGAATGAGGACTGATCGGGCCGCGACAAGAGCATTGACGGTCAAAATTCCGAGTGCCGGCGGGCAATCAAGGAAAATGATATCGAACTGCGGCTCCAATCCCTTGATAAAATTGCGCAAAACCTTTTCCCGCTCTTCGATGTTCACCAATTCGATTTCGGCACCGGCTAAATCAGCGTTCGCGGGCAACAGTGATAATCCGCTCACCTCGGTAATTTTTACCGCTTCGTCAAATTGCACATAATTTATCAAGCAGTTATAAACCGTTTTCTCAAGAGACCGGGGGTCGATCCCCAGGCCGCTGGTGGCATTTCCCTGTGGGTCCATGTCTACGAGCAGCACGCGCTTGCCTTGCAAGGAAAGGCCTGCGGCAAGATTCACAGAGGTCGTAGTCTTACCCACTCCCCCCTTCTGGTTCGCGACAGCAACAATCATAGCCATGAGTCTATGGAGTCCCCCGAATGGAAATGTTCCACGTGGAACATACCGATTTAGGCCGCAGCCGTCTTGGCCAGAACCGATACAACGCGATGTCCATAATGCTTGGGTAAGGAAAATTCATGGTTGGATTGCACCTGAAAAGTCTTCAATTGAGGCTCATCGCTCTTCTCGGTTCGGTACAACAGCACGTGTCCATGCAGGTTTAAGACGCGTGTCACTGGCTCCTCAATTTCATCGAAGCGCAGGGCACGCACGACAACGACATCCGCGAGAGGACACGGAGGTTGTGCCACAAACTGCTGGACGTTTCCCGAAAAAATTGAGACCTGTTCAAGTCTCAGTGTCCCGACGATGGAATGGAGGAAAGAGCATCTCTTCAGCGAAGGTTCGACCAAACACACATGGAGATCGTTCCGAACGATCTTTAAAGGGATCCCTGGAAACCCCGCCCCGCTGCCCACATCGATGACCATGCCCTGAAATGGAAAGCTAAATGCGATGAGAGCAGTCAGCGAATCCACAAAATGCTTGCCGATGATCTCATAGGGGTCCGTGATGCTGGTTAGATTCGTGGTTCGATTCCACGTGATCAACTGAGATAAATACACTAAGAATTGCTGGGTCTGATGTTCGGTGAGACTCGCACCAAGCGCTTGCGTGGACGTGACAAGGAAGTCGCGCAAGTCACGGTCATGTTCCACGTGGAACAATTACGTGAAATGAGAAGCAACGTCAAGGGACGATTTTCTTCGATCCTTCTCAAGGGCGACGAGCAACACGGAAATCGCCGCCGGGGTCACTCCCGATATTCTTGCAGCCTGACCGATGGATGCAGGGCGAACGCGTTTGAGTTTTTCGCGAACTTCGTTGGAAAACCCCATCACCGAATCGTACGAAAACCCGGCTGGAATCCTTCTCGCTTCCAATTGTTTGAAGCGATCAATCTGTTGAAGTTGCCGCTTGATATAACCGGAGTATTTTATCTGTATTTCAATTTCTTCTATTATTTCATTGTCTTGGCATCGATCGAATCCGAGGCAGTCCATCAACGCCTCATACGAGACCCCCTGACGTCTCAGTAGCTGAGCGGTGGAGCAAGGGCCGCTGACATCCTCGATCGTTGCCATCGCCAAGCGCCGACGCACTTCCTCCGTCATGCGCGGTCTTGTGCGTTCCAGCCTATCAATCTCCTCGTCTATTTGGCGGCGTTTGAGGCAAAACTTCTCGTACACGTCGTCGGTGATTAATCCCATTTGCCGCGCTGTTTCGGTCAAGCGAAGATCTGCATTGCCATGCCGTAATAGCAGCCGATACTCGGCGCGAGACGTAAACATCCGATAAGGCTCTCGCGCATCCTTGGTAATGAGATCATCAATAAGGACGCCGATGTACGCCTCCGACCTGTCAAGAATCAAAGGCGGCTGACTTCGTAACTTCAGGACCGCGTTAATGCCCGCCATAAGACCCTGGGCCGCTGCTTCCTCATATCCCGACGTCCCGTTGATTTGTCCAGCATGGTAGAGCCCCTCGACGTGTTTTGTCTCCAATGTCGGGTGTAATTGTCGCGGCGGGAAATAGTCGTACTCAATCGCATATCCCGGCTTGAGCATCCGAGCCTGCTCCAGTCCCGGTATTGTTTTGAGCATAGCCGTCTGCACGTCAACCGGAAGACTCGTCGAAATTCCATTGGGGTAAAATTCGGGAGTCTCCAAGCCTTCCGGCTCGATAAAAATTTGATGCCGGGGCTTTTCGGAAAAACGAACGACTTTGTCCTCAATCGAAGGGCAGTACCGCGGCCCCACCGATTCAATCACCCCGCTGTAGAGTGGCGAGCGGTCGAGATTGTTCCTGATGATCTCGTGCGTTCTTTCATTGGTATAGGTCAAATGGCAGTCGCGCTGGGGCGTGCGGATACGGTCCGTCCGATAGGAAAACGGTGGCGGTGGCTGGTCTCCGGGTTGTGGAGTCATCACGGAAAAATCGATTGTGTCTCGGTGCAACCGCGGCGGGGTGCCGGTCTTCAATCGACCCACTTCGAATCCGAGGTCTTTCATGCAGTCGGACAGGTGCTCAGCGGACACCTCACCGGCACGGCCTGCAGGAAAATGATTGAGCCCGATATGGATTAATCCCTTAAGAAAAGTACCTGATGTCAAGATGATCGACTTGGCCGAAATCTGGTGGCCGCCATCCGTCACCACTCCGGTGACTCGACCCCCTGCGACAAGAAGGCGGTCAACCGTCCCTCTGCCCAGCGTGAGCCCCATCTGTCGCTCCAATGTGTCCCGCATCACTTGCCGATACAGCCCCTTGTCGCACTGCGCACGGAGCGCACGCACCGCCGGCCCCTTACTCGTGTTAATAAAACGAAATTGAATCCCGGCCCGATCGGTGTTGACGGCCATTTCTCCGCCCAGGGCATCGATCTCCTTGACGAGATGTCCTTTTGCAATGCCTCCGATCGCGGGATTGCAGGACATTTGGGCGACCCGGGCAAGGTCCATCGTCAACAGCAGGGTCTTGCCACCCATTCGGGCAGCCGCCAGCGCCGCTTCGCAGCCAGCATGGCCGGCGCCCACGACGATGACGTCAAAAGACTGTGACACGCCTCTCCCCCTACTTCCCGATACAAAAGGTCGAAAAGATCTGTTCCAAAATCTCATCCGTGGTGATGTCGCCGGTGATCTCACCAAGGGCATCGGCAGCAGCCCGCACATCAACGGCGATCAGTTCATCCGGCACGCCGGCATCAACCGAGCCCTTCGCCTGAGCCAAGGACGCACGGACGCGGTCGAGCGCCGAGTGATGGCGCACGTTCGTGACCATTACACCGTCGGTGGTTTCAGCGCCTTCACCGACCAGTTGCGATCGAATCGCAGCCCTCAATTGATCGACTCCTTCGCCGGTCTTGGCCGACAAGGTAACGCACACGGTTTCAGGTCTCATTGCCGTCAGGCCAACCATGAGGAAAAGATCGGCCTTGTTGATGGCGATCACATGTTTGCCGGCAGCGGCCTGATCGATGAGCCCACAGTCATCGTTGGTCAAAGGAACACTGCCGTCGATAACGACTATCCGCAAGTCAGCCTCCTGCTGTGCCGACCAGGAGCGCCTGATCCCCTCGCGTTCCAGCAGGTCGTCGGTATCCCGAATGCCCGCCGTGTCCACGAGGTGAATCATGACACCGTCCAGATCGATCGCCTCCTCGATGATGTCTCTCGTGGTTCCTGGTACGGGAGTCACGATCGCACGATCCTCCTTGAGCAGCCGATTGAGCAAGCTCGATTTTCCGACGTTAGGGCGGCCAGTGATGACGACGCGAGCGCCCTCCCGCAACAGGCGGCCTTCCCGGGCGGTGGCCTGCAACCGTTGCACGAGCGCGAGGACGGCGTCGATCGTCTGTCGTAATTCCTGCCTTCCCACCAGCTCGATCTCTTCTCCGATGAAATCAATTCCGGCTTCGAGTTGCGCAAGCAGGCGCAGCAAGGCGTCCCGTGCCCTCTGCACCTCACGGGCCAACTCGCCACGCAGCTGGCGCTGAGCCGCCGTCAGGCTCGCCGCGGATTTCGCGCGAATGGTATCCAGCACCGCCTCAGCCTGCGACAAATCCAGCCGGCCGTTAAGGAACGCCCGTTTCGTGAACTCCCCGGGTGTCGCCAAACGAGCTCCCGCAGAAAGGCACGCCCGGCAAATGAGGGACAGGACCAGCCATCCTCCATGAGATTGGATTTCGACGACGTCTTCGCCCGTAAACGAGCGGGGAGCCTTCATGTAGACCACGAGCGCCTCGTCGAAGACCTCGTGTAGGGTGTCGGTCCCTGGCGTGTTCAACGACGAGGGGAACCGCACATCGGCCAGATACATCGTGTGAGAGACAACGGAGCTTAAGGGGCGCCCAGACCGCAACCGCACGATCGCATCCGCCACAGCCAGCGCTTGGGCACCGCTGAGCCGCACAATCCCAATCCCGCCTTCACCGGCCGGAGTGGCGATCGCGCAGATCGTGTCCTCGAGCCCCCCGCCCAACATGAGCGTGATCTCTCATTTCGCCGGTTCGATAATGAAGGGCCGATTGGCATACAGCCGATCGGTCAGCACTTGCTGTCCTATCGTCAGCACGTTGTTCGTAAGCCAATACAGCACGAGGCCGGCCGGAAAATTGATGAACAGAAAGGTCATGAACACCGGCAGCACCAACATGATTTTGGCTTGAGTCGGATCCATCGTCGTAGGGGTAATTTTCTGCTGAATGACCATCGTGGCCCCCATGATGATGGGCAGCACATAATAGGGATCCTGAACGGAGAGATCCGTAATCCACCCCACAAAGGGAGCCTGACGAAGGTCGATGGTCATGTAGAGAATGTTAAACAGTGCCACGAATACAGGCATCTGCAGAATCATCGGCAGGCAGCCGCCGACCGGATTCACTTTATGATCACGATACAGCTTGATGAGCTCCTTGTTCAATTTGTCACGGTCATCTTTCAACTTTTCCTGCAACGCCGCCACTTTCGGCTGGATCATTTGCATCTGCTTCATGGATTTGTAGCTTTTGTATTGGAGAGGCACGAACAGTAACTTGATTCCCATCGTCAACAGAATGATCGTGACACCATAGTTATGCGTATATTCGTTGAGGAAGCGCAGCACATAGAAGATCGGCTTGGCCACGGCCTTGACGACGCTCCAGCTGCCGAAAATGAACCAGCCGAAATCGATCGTTTCCTCCAGCCCGACATTCAATGATCGCAGCGTGTCGTATTCCTTCGGCCCCGCGTACAGCTGCAACGTCGTCGTGACGCCTCCGGTTCGCGGCATCCGCACACCGCCGGACACCAGCTTCTCACCTTCCTTTTTCGCCAACGCCGCGGTGGCGCCCTGGGGCATCAGGACGGACAGAAAATATTTGTCCTGAAGCGCCACCCATTGGACCGCTCCCTTGCGTTCCATCTCGTTGTCCGGCGTTTCCTTTTCGACTGTCCCGTCTACCAGAGACGCCGAGCCGATCAAACCGATAAACCCATCCCCCCACTCCACAATGCCGAAGTTCGTGCCCAGGAGGACGTCGTATCCGCCATCGAGTCCCTCGATGGTCACTGTCACGTCCACCAAGTAACTTCCGTGGTGGAAAGTCAGTCGCTTGAGCACCTTGAGTCCGGAGGCACTGTCCTGAAATCGCAGCGTCGCGTGGCCGACTGGGTGGGCATTATCGAGACTCGTAAAATCGGTTTCGATCGCATAGAGCCCCTCGCGAAGAACTTTATCGACGGTCGGATCGGACGTGGCGACGGATAAAGGTCCCTTGAACTTTCCGCCTTGATGGACCAGTTGAACGGGCTTGTCTTCCGGAGGGGCCGTATGGTGACGCTTGAGTTCCCAGCTGGAAATCACGCCGCCACGGGCATCCAAACCCACTCGCACCAGATCCGTCTCCATCGTCACGGTCTGCTCGAGCGGCTGGACGTGATCCGATGAAGAAGCAGACGGTGCGTCGGGTCTTGCGGGCGTTGTGGCGTCGGAAGTCTTCTCTGCCGGTTTTGGCTGGGCAGTATCGGAATCCTCACTGCGAGTTCCGGCCACCTCGGTTGGCGGCTCCTGAACCGCATCCTGAGGCGGCAATAATCCCAACTGTTTGAGCAGCAAGTCATAGCCGAGAATCACGGCGAGGGACAGCACCAAAAAAATCACAACGCGTCTTTCCATGCTAGTCCCCGGCCCTTCGCCCACCCGGTTCCGCTTGTATGGGATCGTACCCTCCCGGATGAAACGGATGACACTTCAGGAGGCGCCACATCGCTCGGCCACCGCCCTTGATGATGCCGAAGCGGTTGATGGCCTGGCCCGCATACTCGGAGCACGTGGGTTCAAAACGGCAGGCGGGACCCAGCAAGGGCGAGATCCAAAATCGGTACGCGTCAATCACTGCCACGCAGATTGTCCTCATCACGAGATCTCCGGGGCGTTGAGTAATCCTTGGCGCCGTAGCGTGGCCCGCCACAGGTTTTTCAGTTCTTCGAACGGAAGGGTGAGGGCATCCCGTTTGGGAAACACCAGCAACGCATGGTTAGCGGCCAGCTCACCTCGCACCTGCCGCGACAGTTCTCTGAACAGGCGTTTCGCGCGGTTGCGCCGGACCGCAATGCCGAACCGTTTGCCGACGACAATGCCGACCCGACCGACCGGCACATCAGTCTTGCAAATCAGCAAGTTGAAACATGCAGTGGACAGCCGGCGGCCATGCTGCTTTACATGCTCAATGTCGCGGCTCGCTCGCAGAAAAAAAACCCGATCTCCTGCACCTTGGGACATCATCCGGCTCATTACGAGTCCGCGCAAGACCGGTCCGCACGACTCCTGCGTTCCGAGTTCGCCGGACCGCTCCGTGATGCTCTGGGGAAACGTCCCTGCTTGAGGAAGACAAGGGGGGCGGAAGTCCGTGCAGCGCGAGGATCTATACCGTCAAACGCGCGCGGCCCTTGGCTCGACGGCGGGCCAAGACTCTCCGGCCGTTTTTCGTGCTCATGCGTTTGCGGAACCCGTGTTCTCGTTTCTTTTTGAGGTTCGACGGTTGCTGAAACGTAAACGACATACCGGTTACCCTTTCCAAGAAATTCGCGTGCAAACCGATTGAACGGTGCATTATAGGAGGGCCCTGACACCCTGTCAAACCAAGCAGTCCCAACTGATCTCTCTCGAGATGGTGTTCAGGTTGAGGCCGTTTTGTGGACCTTTTTCGAGAAATGGACTAGACTGCCACAGACTTTCACCCCGTCCGTGCATGGGCGCCGCCATAACTTCTTGCAGAATCAGCATTTCCAAGTGGTGCGGTTCCCAACTGCGCTGGCATCGCCTTTGCGAAATTATGAGCGGTTCCGCCTCACTTACGCGCGTCGGACCTGCAGCCCTTTGCGGATTGAATGTCCATTAACTGTAGAAGGAGCCTTTGATATGAAGATCCGCCATCTTCTGGTGTCGATCATGGGGATGTGTCTCTTGATGAGCGGCTGTGCTCAACCTCCGGCTGATCAAATTAACGCCGCCGATCAGGCGGTAAAAGATGCCCAGCAAAGCGGGGCGGCTACCTATGTTCCCGATGACTATGCCAAGCTTGAAGGGCTTTTGTCGGCGATGAAGACGGAGGTCGCGGAGCAAGACGGCAAGTTTGCGTTGCTCAGAGATTATGGAAAGGCTGAACAATTGGCAGCAACCACGAAAGCCGAGGCGGAACGCCTCAAGACAGAAGCCGCCCAGAAGCTGGAAGAGGCCAAGTTTGGGGCGACCCAAGCCCATCACGCCGCGCAAGCGAGCGTCACGTCGACGCTCGAACTTGTGGCCAAGGCTCCCGTGGGAAAAGATCGAGCGGCTCTCCAAACGATCAAGACGGACGCGGAGGCGCTGAAGGCATCCCTGAACGATGTGCAAATGATGATCGATAAAGGGCAGTATCTCGGCGCGGAGACCAAAGCCAAAGCCATCCAAGAAAAAGCCGATGCCGTGTCGCATGAAATTGAGACCGCGCTGGCCAAGATCGGTAAGGGAAAGGCCATGGCAAGGAAGAAATAACATGAACGGTTCTATATGATCCGCGGAATCTCATCCCTCACTGCTGCTCTAGGGTACGCCGGAGTTTTGGCGCTCGGTGGTTCCCTCGCCGCGTGCGTCGAGACCGCGCCGCCCGAGATGGTCGAAGCCATCGAATCGCTCGATCGGGAATTGCTTCAGTTGCGTGCGGCGGAAGTGGCCCCAGACGATTATTCCGCCTTCGCTCGCCAGTGGGTAACGCTCCGCACCCGGGTGGCAGCGGAAGAAGACACCATCCGCTGGCGGTGGGAGCCCAATGAGCTGGAACAAGCGCTTCGCGAACTACAAGCCGAAGGCGCGAAGACCGTCGCCCGCCTGAGCGAGCAACAAGAAACACAGCGCCTGGCAGCCGCCCGGCAGATCGCAGACGTGGAAGCCCGCGTGCACACGATCGCCACACAAGTCAGTGCCATCAACAGTCGGCTGATTTTGGCAGAAAAGCCTGTGGAAACCGACCTGCTGCTGAAGCAAGCCCGGGCGTTTTACGAGCAAGGTCGCTACGATCAATCCTTACAGGCTTCGGATCGCGCCTCGCTCCACCTTGCCGCGGAATCGGCCCTGCTTCAACGGGAATTGGGCAGATACGCAAGTCCCGATCGAATCGCCCAGTGGCAGCGCATGGTGCGCGAAACAATCCTATGGTCGAAAAAGCATAAGGCATCCGCGATCATCGTCAGTAAAGCAGACCGATCGTTGACGCTTTATCGCAGCGGCCGCAAGGTGTTATCGTATCCGGTCCGCCTCGGCTTCAACGGCATCAAGGAAAAGCGCTACCAAGGCGACGGCGCCACACCGGAAGGACGCTATCGTGTGGCTGGAAAGCGAGGCCGTGGCCAGACCCAGTTCTACCGGGCGCTGCTTCTCGATTATCCCAACCAGGAAGATCGGCGGCGATTTCTGAACGAGCGCAAGAAGGGCAGGATTCCCGCCTCCCGTGACATCGGAGGCCAAATCGAAATTCACGGGGTGGACAACGAATTGATGGCTCAAACGTTGGGATGTGTGATGCTCGAGAATCCACAAATGGCGGTGCTCTTCGATCGAGTCGACAATGGGACTCCAGTGACGATCGTGGGGGCACTGCTGGAACAGAATGCTGTGGCGAGGGCTCTGGCGCATCTCTCCGTGCATCGGGATGAGATCTGAGCGGACTAATGACACGTATCATCGGAATGGTCTGTTCCATCCTCATCGGTGTGGTGTTGTTGCTGCCGGCCGGCAGTCTCCGAGTGACGGACGCCTCGCCGGTACAGGTTGTCGAGGTGGACAAAGCGACACTTCATGCCTTGCAATCCCGATATCGCTCGCTCGCCAAGCAACTCAGCCAACTGATGCCCGCTCAGCCCTATATTGTCGTCGATACTGCTCGAAATCATCTCTACATCAAACGGCGGGATCGGATCATGCTCGATGCGATCGCATCGACAGGAAGCGGTACCATCCTGGACAAGCCCGGTGAGGCGAAAGGCCAATGGATCTTCGACACGCCTCGGGGCGAATTCATGGTGCAATCCAAATTGGTCAATCCTGTCTGGGTCAAACCTGACTGGGCGTTTATTGAAGAAGGTTTGGCGATTCCCAGGAGCACCGGGGACCGCATCGAATCAGGGGTGCTGGGTGAGTATGCGCTTGGATTCGGCAAAGGATATTTCATCCATGGCACGCTGTACCCAAGACTCTTGGGCAAGAACGTGACCCATGGCTGTATTCGACTCAACGATGACGATCTCAAGAGCGTCTATCGACTGGCGAGGGTTGGAACCCCGATCATCATCTTCTGACGGCTGATGAGACCCTCAGTCAGTTTCGTCCGCTTGCTCGTTGTTGCGCTGCTGTCCATTCCGTCCGCCTGGGCGACCGAGCCTGACAACATCTTCGGCGTCGACCTGAACGACCCGGCGGCCCTTCAAGAATCAACTCGGATTCTAGCGGAAGAGATCAAACTTGCCGCCCGTCCCCAAACATACGTCATTGTGGATCTCGTCAACCGTGCCGTGGTGATCAAGGGCCGAGGCACGGAGCTTCATCGATTTCCCATCGAGCAATGGTCGGCCGTCCACCTCGCCGAAGCGTCGACGACGTTCCGCTTGCAGGCGCGGCCACCGGTAACGCGACGCAGAATCGAGCCGGCGGCCGGAGACGATCAACCGCCGGTGTCGCTCGATGACATGCCAACCGACTTTACGTTGGTGTTTTCTCCTTCTCTCTTGATTGCCGTTCACCCCTCGGCGACGGACGATCCTTGGCGATGGCTACAATTCACCGTGCGCGAATGGTGGCGTTGGTTGATAAATTGGATCCGTAGACTCGCCACGGGACAAGAACCACCCGTGCAGCCAGTGCTGCGATTGACCCTCACGCCTCATCACGCACAATCCGTGGCGTGGAGCGTGACCGACGGCATGCCCTTCCTTGTTCGACGCACACCTCCTGCCCTGTAAGAGCGTTTGCGTTTTCCATGGGCGCTACCTTATATGAGTTAGAGAAACCTGCGTCTGAAGCGACGCATCCGATGCGCTGGGCGCTGACTGTCTTGTGAATTCACGCACACTGAACTGCGGGCAAGAGGGTTGATGATGGCCGTCCGTTCCGAGATCCATGTGCTCAACGACCTATCGCAGTGGGCGACGGCGGCGGCGACCTTGACACTCGAACTGCGACGGCAGGGAATAGAGGAACGGAAACGATTTTCCCTGGCCTTGTCGGGAGGACGGACCCCCGGAGAACTGTACCATCGATTGGCGACCGACTCCACGCAAAGGGAATGGGCCAATACCGACTTTTTCTTTAGTGATGAACGCTGCGTGCCTCCCGACCATCCCGACAGCAATTTCCACTTAGCCGATCAGGCGCTCTTCCGTCCGCTCAATATCCCTCGGGAGCACATTCACCGCATGAGAGGCGAACTTCGGGATGTAGAGGCTGCCGCCAGAGAATATGAGGAGCTGCTTCGGACGGTGACCAAAATGGGACAAGGCGAATGGCCGCGTCTTGATCTAGTGCTGTTGGGGGTGGGAAACGACGGCCACACTGCCTCGCTGTTCCCGGGAACTGACGCCCTTCATGAACGTCGACGGTGGGTGACAGTGGGACATGCGCCTTCCGGTCCGCCGACACGACTGACGCTGACTTTAGGTGTGATCAACCAAGCGACTGTGGTACTGTTCCTGGCGAGCGGTGAGAGCAAGGCCGGCATCGTCAAAACAATCCTCGAACCTGAGCAGGAATCCAACAGACAGTTGCCTGCCGCGCTTGTGCAGCCGGAGCGTGGCCGGCTCATTTGGGTGCTGGATCGAGCCGCTGCCGCCAAGCTGACCGGACAGTACACCCAGAGCCACCCGAGGTCCATATGATCTTGGCCGGAGACATCGGAGGCACCAAAACACATCTGGCTCTGTATGAGTGGACGACGGAGCGCATCGATCCGCTCCGGTTCGAAACGTTTCATAGCGCCGATTATACGTCCCTGGACGAGATGCTCACCGAATTCCTTGCCCCTCCTCAACCTCCTCTCGCCATGGACCAGCCTGAACAGGCCAAGCAGGAAGACGCCTCGCCGTCTTCCGAGGCTCCGGCCGCACTTTCTATCCAAGCCGCCTGCTTTGGCGTGGCGGGACCGGTGTTTGAAAACCACTCCCGCACAACCAATTTGCCATGGGTGGTGGACGGGCCGGAGCTGTCCAAGCGATTCGATATCCGGCATGTGCAGTTGATCAATGATCTGGAGGCGATGGCCTATGGCATTTTGCTGCTGCGCCCGGACGAATTAGTGACGTTGAACGTGGGCACGCCGCCGGCACAACAACAAGCCATCGCACTCCTCGCCGCAGGCACCGGACTTGGTGAGTCCATCCTCTTCTGGGACGGTACCCGCTATCGCCCGATGCCGTCGGAAGGCGGCCACACCGATTTCGCGCCGAACAGCGATCAGGAGATCGATCTGCTCCGCCATGTTCGAAGCCAGTATCTCCACGTCAGTTACGAACGGGTGCTCTCTGGGCCCGGTCTTGTAGCCATTTATGAGTATTTGCGCGACGCCAAAAAAAACGAACCGACCTGGCTGGCGGAAAAGATCAAGGCCGGCGACGCAGCCGCCGAAATTGCAGAGGCGGGCCTGAAGGGTCAGGCGGAAATTGCAAAACAGGCGCTCGACCTATTTGCGTCCATCTATGGGGCGGAAGCCGGGAATCTGGCGTTGAAAGCGATGGCCATTAACGGCGTCTACTTGGGCGGTGGTATCGCGCCCAAGCTATTGGCCAAACTCAAGGACGGGACGTTCATGAAAGCCTTTACCAACAAAGGGCGCTACAAGCGGTTGATGAGCCAGATCCCCGTTCATGTCGTCACGAACCAAACGACTGGTCTCCTGGGCTCAGCCGCGATGGCGGCCCGGTTGTCTCAACGATGACCACATCGGATCTCGAAACCTTCAAGCGCGCTGCGGCACTCGCCGCCCTCGACTACGTCAAGGACGGCATGGTTCTGGGCTTGGGCACAGGGTCGACGGCCAAACACCTCGTGATGGCGGTGGGTGAAAAGGTCAAACAGGGGCTCCATGTACGAGGCGTGTGCACATCACAAGAAACCGCTTCTCTCGCCGCACGCTACGGCATCACCTTGCTGGATGATGAGCCTCGCTGGACCATCGACGTGGCCTTCGATGGCGCCGATCAGGTCGATCCCTCGTTTAATCTGATCAAGGGCGGAGGCGGCGCTCTGTTGAAGGAAAAAATTGTCGCCGCATCGGCCAAGCAATTCGTGGTCCTGGTCGACCATACCAAGCGTGTACCGGTGCTCGGGGGCAGCTTTCCGTTGCCAGTCGAGGTCGTGCCATTCGGCTGGGGGAGCACGGCGCGGGAGATTGAGAGGCGCAGCGAAGGCCGTGTCGTCCTTCGTGAAAGCCACGGCGCACCCTTTCACACGGAATGTGGCAACCTGATCCTGGACGTCCATTTGACAAGGATCGACCGGCCCAATGAACTGGAAATGGCCTTGAACCACATTCCCGGAGTGGTCGAGACCGGTTTGTTTGTTGGTCGAACCGATGTCCTGATCGTGGGAACGCCCCATGGGACAGAAACCCACCACGTCAGGACATGAGTGGTCGACCCAGAGACGGGAGACGCTTCGACGGCTCGCTCACGGTCTGGGAATTCTTTTGACCGTACCGCTGATCATGCGAGCACGTCGGTTCCTTCCCAACAACGCTCAGGCCGCCACTGCAACAGCCAAAGGTGTACCCATGAATCAGCCTTTTCCGACCTCAGACGACGCCTTTCGCCTGCCGAGGCGGGTGTGTCCTGTCAGGTACGAACTGAGCCTCGAGCCGGACTTGGCGAGAGCCACCTTTCAAGGCCGTGTCACCGTAACGTTGACTGTCGTGGAATCGACCAATGTCATTGTCTTCAATGCGTTGGAACTCACCATCGAGGATGTCGTCATCGAGAGCGATGGAGGCAGTCGGTATCCCGCTTCTGTCAGCCTCGATGAACCGCTGCAGCGCTGCACCCTGAGCGTTGTCCGACCCTTGATGCCGGGTCTATGGCGACTGCACATGGGATTTCGAGGCACCCTCAATGACAAGCTCCGGGGCTTTTACCGGAGCACGTACGCAGACCCACATGGGACGACGCATACGATCGCCGCGACCCAGTTCGAAGCCACCGATGCACGGCGAGCTTTCCCCTGTTGGGATGAGCCAGATTTCAAGGCGGTGTTTTCGACCACGCTGGTGATCGACCCGGCACTGACGGCAGTGTCCAACAGCGCCGTCCTCTCGGAGACGTACGAGCGAGAAAAGAAAATCGTCCGGTTCGCCGACACGATCAAGATGTCCACCTATTTGGTCGCTTTTGTGGTCGGCCGGATCGAGGCGACGGCTCCGAGCTCTGTGGGAAAGACGCCACTCCGGTTGTGGGCCGTTCCTGGCAAGAGACATCTCACCGCATTTGGACAAGAGATTGCGACAGCCTCCTTACAATTTTTCGAGCATTACTACGGCATTGCCTATCCGGGCGACAAGCTCGATCTGTTGGCCCTTCCGGATTTTGCCTCCGGCGCCATGGAAAACTTGGGCGCCATCACGTTTCGTGAAACCGCTCTCCTCGTTGACCCGCGTACGGCAACACATGGGGAGCTGGAGCGCGTGGCCGATGTGGTCGCACATGAGAACGCGCACATGTGGTTCGGCGATTTGGTGACCATGTCGTGGTGGAACGGACTCTGGCTCAATGAAGCATTCGCCACATTCATGGAGATGCTGGCCGTTGATGCCTGGAAACCGGAATGGAGGCGATGGGATACGTTCGGCGTCTCGCGGGCAGCCGCCCTGTCGGTTGACGCATTGCATAGTACGCGTCCCATCGAATATCCCGTTCGAGCGCCGAAGGATGCGGAGGCCATGTTCGACGTCCTGACGTATGAAAAAGGCGCCTCCGTCCTTCGCATGCTCGAACAGCATATCGGCCCCACCGTCTTTCGCGACGGTGTGCGGGATTATCTCCAGACGCATGCCTACGGAAACGCCGATACCCAGGATCTGTGGGTATCCCTAGGAAAGACCGCGCAGCAACCCGTTCCAGCGTTGATGGACGGCTGGATCTTTCAGCCGGGCTATCCGTTGGTGACCGCGGAACTTCGCGAAGGAGCTGAACTCGTGTTGGCGCAGCAGCGTTTCACCTATCTCCCCGACCCGACGCCAGGACGTTGGCAGATCCCGGTCCAGCTTCGGATCCACGCCGGGAAGGAGACGGAGACTCGACGGCTCTTGCTCACTCGCGCTGAAGAGCGTGTCACTTGTCCTCCTGACACGCGATTCGTCGTCGTGAACGAAGGCGGACATGGCTTTTACCGCGTTCGTTACGGGCCTCTCCTCCTCAAGCGACTGCTCGAAGAAGGGCCAGAAATACTCGCTCCGATCGAGCGCTTTAATCTGATCAATGACGCCTGGGCCTCTACCGTCGCCGGCCTGATGCCGCTTCCTGCCTACTTGGATCTGACCGGCCGATTCACAGGAGAGCGAGATAAGAACGTATGGGCCCTGTTGCTGGAATCCTTCTCCTTTCTGAATCGGATCATCGATCCGTCGCACCGTTCCCTGCTCGAGGCATTCGTACGGACGAGAGTCGGCCCGGCGGCAGAGGCGGTCGGATGGACGGCCCAACCGGGTGAGAGCGAACTGACCCGGCAGCTGAGAAGCGAATTGATCGGTGCGTTAGGGCGGCTGGGTAATGATGCACAGACTCAAGCCCATGCCGCTGCGTTGTATGTCACCGCTCGCAAAGACCCGAATGCGGTCGACCCGAACCTGCTTCCGGCGCTCGTAAGCATCCTGGCCTTTACCGGAGATGCAGCTCGTTACGACGAATTCAGCGAGCGATTCAAAAAGGCCGCCACCCCCCAAGAAGAGCGCCGCTACCTTTTTGCTCTGGCGATGTTCCGCCAGCCGGCGCTTCTCGACCGGACGCTGGCCAAGACGTTAGACGGAGACATCCGGACACAGGACGCACCCTTCATGGTCAGCGCCGTCATGAGCAACGTGTACGGCCGCGAACAAGGCTGGCGCTTTATGAAAGCCAACTGGGATGTGATGGACCGGCGGTTCCCCAAGCAGGGGCTCCGCCGCATGTGCGGCGGTATTACGGCGTTGTGCAAGCCGGATCTTGAACGAGACGTCCGGCAGTTTTTTGAGAGCCGCAACATCGACTTGGGCGGCAAAACCTTGGCGCAGTATTTGGAACAGTTGAGGATCGGCGTCTCGTTCAGCGAACGCTATGGCCGCAGTCTTGAGGAGTATGTGCAGAAAGGCGGTTAGATCCGCCGCATTGCGCCCGTTGGCATTGAGCGACGACCTTCATGATAGGCTGGTAACATGGCTACCGTGGCATTCCGCACGCTCGTGTCTTTGAGCCTTGCACTCCTTCTCGGTGCCTGCAATGGCTCAGACTCAGGAGGAGCAGGCGGCGGAGGAGGAACGGCCCCTCCACCGGGTGCCTCAAATAACTTGCGGCTGCAACCGGTAACGGCTGCAGCTGTCCTCTTGAGGCCGGTATTTCTCACAGCACCTGCCGGAGACTTCAATCGCTTCTTTGTCGTCGAACAAGGAGGGCTTATCCGGATCCTGGATGCCCTGAGCGGCGCCCCGAGAGGCACTCCGTTCCTGGACGTCAGTGGACTGATCACGAGCGGCGGAGAGCAGGGGCTGCTGGGAATGGCCTTTGACCCTGATTTTGGCCCTCCGATCAATAACCGCCGTTTCTACATTTACTACACGAATACGAATGGCGATATCGTGATCGCGCGTTATCTGGCAAGCACCGCCAACGCTGATTTGGCGAATCCTGCGTCCGACAGGATCCTCAAGACCATTGCTCATCCGACCAACGACAATCATAACGGCGGCATGCTGGCTTTTGGACCTGACCGTTGTCTCTATGCCGGGACGGGAGATGGCGGAGGGAGCGGCGATCCTTCGAATAATGCGCAGACGACCACCTCGCTTCTGGGGAAAATCCTTCGACTCAACCCAGAAGATGGCGAAGCCTGTACGAACGTCGCCAGCAATCCGTTCTCGGCGGGTGGAGGCGCCGCTGAGGTGTGGAGTTATGGCCTGCGCAACCCTTGGCGTTTTTCATTCGACCGCACGACAGGCGACCTGTACATCGGCGACGTCGGGCAGAGTCAACGCGAAGAAGTCGATGCCGTGCTTGCGCCTAGTGCCGGGCGGGAGCTCAACTTCGGCTGGCACATCATGGAAGGCTTTCTCTGCTTTAATCCTCCGAGCGGCTGCAATACCACGGGGCTCACGCCTCCCATCCTGGACTACACCCACGACAATGGCGCCTGCTCGATTGTCGGCGGATATGTCTATCGTGGGCCATCCAATGCCTCTCTTGTCGGCACCTATTTTTATGCCGACTTTTGTGCGGGATTTGTAAGGAGTTTCCGGCTCCAGAATGGACAACTTGGCACGCAGAACAGTTGGCCGCTGCTGAGCCCTCCGGGAGGCCGGATCACGAGTTTTGGTGAAGACGCCCGGGGAGAGCTGTACCTCATGACCGAGGTAGGTGAGCTGTTCCGCGTTGTCGGCAATTAACGTCGGCGCCCTCCGTCAACCTACTCATGCCGCAAGACTGCCAAGGGCCTTTGCCCGAGAATCCGAAACGTACTCAACAATCCGACGAGTAATGTGAGCAGTACCGTACAGGTGAGTCCTGTGAACAACACGATCGGATGCAGGCTCCAGGTGAGATCAAACACGTGCGTGAGGACCAGCCACGATAGCGCACTTGATAATCCGACCGCCATGATCCCCCCCATGAATCCCAACAGCGCATATTCGACAGCAAACGTCCTGGCGATCAGACCACGGGTGGCCCCCACCGCCTTGAGAATAATTGATTCGTACAGCCGCCGATATCTGGTGGCCGCCAATGCCGCGGCCATGACGAGACCTCCGGTGATGACACAAAACAGTGCGACGGCGCGAATCGCCAGGGCCAGTCGATCCAAGACGCTGGCAAAGTTGCGGAGCACATCCCCAACGTGGATGGCACTCACGTTCGGAAAGGCGGCCACAACAGCCTGCTGCAACGACACTTCTTGTTCAGGATCGACATGAATTGTCGCCACATAGGTCACGGGGGCGCCATCCAAGGCGCCAGGCGATACAATCATATAAAAATTGGTGGAAAAATTCCCCCAATCTACTTTGCGTATGCTGGATACTTCCGCACGGATGGTGGCCCCTTGAATATCCAGCTCGATGTGAGACCCGATTTCCAATCCCAATGATCGTGCCGCCTCTTCTTCGATCGAGACCTGCGGTGTCGCCAATCGCTGTCCCGGCTGCCACCAGGCACCACTCACAATTTCATTCCCCTTGGGGAGCTCATCGAGAAAAGTCAGCACGTACTCACGCGACAGATACCATTGCTTTCGCCGTTCTTCCTTGGTTTCGTCGCGACGCTCATCTTGGTCCCGTTCTTCGTCGACTTTTACTTCTTCGCCGTTCAGCGCATGGAGGCGTGAGCGCACGAGCGGCGTCATCTCCGGCCTCCGGCCGCCTGTCCGCTCGGCGATCAATGTGGCGAAGCCTTCTGTTTGATCCGGCTGAAGGTCGATGAAGAAAAACGTCGGGGCATCGACCGGACGGCTCTCGCCGACCTGGCGAAGCAATGCCTGCTCCACCAGGGAGACCGTCACGATCACCACGACGCTCATCCCGATCGCCACGAGGATGCCTGCCGTATGCCCGCCTGGTCGCAGCACGTTCCCCATGGCGTAGCGCAGACTGATGGAACCGGGTCTTGGGATCAGGCGAAGCCCGAGCAGCAGGATCCGTGAGCAGCCAAACAGCACGAGGATGGCCAGCGCCACTCCTCCGACATACCACCCGCCGACCCGCCATGAACCAGCCTGCCACATGGACAAGATGACAAGTCCGCAGACAAGCACGGCGACCGTGGTCACGCCGACCCGGTCCTGGAGGCCCACTCGCGCTCTCCAAGACGATTCGGATAAGGGATCGCCTGAATCCGGGTCGACTTCGCGCCGAAAAATAGCCGCGGGGGCAATGTCCCGCACTCGCATGAGCGGCCAGAGGGAGAAGAGCAATGTCGTGAGAAGTCCCAAGGCGCCGCCTTTCAGAAGTGGGCCAATTGAAACCCCTGAGAGGGCCGTCGACGCCCCCACCTGCTGGAGAAGCTCACTGACGAACCCGCTCGCCAGCAATGGCGGAAGTACGCGCTGCCACACGATCCCGAGCAGCATTCCGGCGGCGCTTCCAATCACTCCCAGCCCGATCGCCTGCAGCACATAGACCCCGATCAGAAGTTTCGAGTCCGCGCCCAGTGTTTTCAGAATGGCGATGGTTTTCAATTTTTCCCGCATGAAGGCATGAATTGACATGGCCACGCCGAGCCCACCGATGAACAAGGCCGTCAACCCGATAAGACCGAGGTAGCGAGACAACTGTTCAAGGAACTGCTTGAGCTGGGGTTGCGCATCTCGATAGCCGGTGACACGTACGTGATCGGCAGCCAAACGGCCGCGGAGTTCCCCCCGCAACGGTTCAAGCGGCATGGAGGACGGAAGTTGAAGCAGTTCCCGCTCACGCACCCTGCTGCCCGGTTGCACAAGTGCTGACTCGTTCAGACCGGCTTCCGAGACGATGACGCGCGGCCCCAGACTGAAGGCGTTCGCCATGCGATCAGGCTCTGTGCGGACGAGGCCGGTGATGAGAAACTCGATCGCTCCAATTTTGACGCGATCCCCCACCGCCACTCCCATCCGAAGCAACAAGGCTTCCTGCACAACGGCGCCGTGGCATGGGGCCGTTCCGCAACGAGCGCGATCGGGATGCAGAAGGTGGTCCAACGAGTCCGACGGTTCGATGTTCAGCGTGCCATACAAGGGGTAGCCGGGCTCCACCGCTTTCAGTTCCACAATCTGGGTCGCGTGCGCGGCCATGGCCCCTTGGGTGGTGCGGGCAGCCATGGCGATCAACTCGCTCACATGCGTCCGAATGATTCCGTGTTGGTCCAGTGCCTGAAGCACAGCCCGGCTTTCTGCACTCAGAGGGTGTGAGGAGCGGATCTCGAGATCCCCTCCAAGCAGAGCCTTCGCTTGCTTCGACACTGCGTCCTCGACATGGGCCGCAAAGAGCGACACCCCGACCAAGGCACTGACCCCAATCGCGATACAGATGAAAAAATACAGAAAGTGACGCCAGGCCCCTCGAGTTTCTCGCCAGGCCATGTGGAAGATAAATTGACTCACAAGGCGGGCTCGCGAAGGTCGTCGGCGGTGGTCGGAAGTATTTGATCCGATTCGATGCGTCCGTCCCGCAGCGCGATCACGCGATGCATCAAGGTGGCAATCCCACGGTCATGCGTCACCAGGACAAGGGTTGTCCCATAATCACGATGAAGGGCAAGCACGAGGTCCATGATGTGGCGGCCGCTGAGTGAATCCAAGTTACCCGTCGGTTCGTCGGCCAAAAGAATCGGCGGCCGGCAGGCGAAGGCTCGGGCTACGGCCACGCGTTGCTGCTCGCCTCCCGAAAGCTGCACCGGATAGTGGTGGACTCGATGGCCCAAACCCACCGTCTGCAAGATCTCGTTCGCTTCATCCTTGGCCGCGATATTTCCCGCCAATTCCAACGGCACGAGCACATTTTCCAGAGCGGTTAACGTCGGAATCAGGTGGAACGACTGAAAGATGTATCCGATCTTGACGCGCCGAAACCTGGCCATCTGGCTTTCAGACAGCGAGGTAATCTCCATCCCGTCCAATCTGATCGAGCCTGCCGTTGGCCGATCGAGGCCGGCCATCAATCCTAGCAAGGTCGATTTACCGCTCCCCGATGGGCCCATGACGGCCACTGTCTGTTTCGAGGGAATCTCCAGGCTCACGTCGTCGAGTATGGTGACCGGCCGGCCGGCGGCCGTCAGACGCATGGACAGATGTTGAACCGCAATCATGGGACATACTCCTTAGAAGACCAGATGTTATTATACTGAAGTTCGATCCCAGGCAGAAAAAGTGCTCGACATGCTCGCTAGACATTGCCTGATTACGTTGATGCTCGCTGCTAGCGTCATTGCGCATCTGCCGCTGACGGCAGTTGCCGACGACGATCGGCCGCGTATCGTGGCCTTCGGCGACAGCTTGACCGCAGGACTTGGCGTCGCTCAAGAGGAAGCCTACCCGGCGCGGTTACAGCGTCGACTGGATGAGCGGGGTCTCCGCTACCGCGTCATCAACGCAGGGGTGAGCGGAGACACGACAGCGGGCGGTCTCAGACGGGTGGATTGGGTGCTCAAAAGCCGCCCAGAGTTCGTGATCCTTGAGCTCGGTGGCAACGATGGGCTTCGGGGCCTCAACCTTCAACAGACCAAGGCAAATCTCGCGGAGATCGTTCAACGCTGCCAAGCAGCATCCGTGAAGGTGATTCTCGCGGGCATGAAACTTCCCCCGAATTACGGTGCGGACTATATCAAGGGCTTCGAGGCGATCTACCCCGCCCTCGCAAAGCAATACCGGTTGACACTGATTCCCTTTTTTTTGGAAGGGGTGGCGGGATCGACATCCCTTAATCAAGCAGACGGCATACACCCCACGAGCGAGGGATACCGCATTATCGCCGACAAAGTTCTGAAGACGCTTGCGCCGCTGTTGAACGGACGGAAATGACGTACGCGTTCAGTTTTTCTTGAAAAACGTGTCGTAGACGCCGTATGCGAGCACCAGCCCGATCAGAGCATAATACATGCTGCTAATACCGCTGTAGTCTGGTGCCCCACCTTTCGGCTCGTTGGCGAATACAGAAGAGACGCCGACCAGCAAGCACGTCCCCGCCATTGCACTGACCTGTCCAAACAGCTTGCTCATGTGAAACCCTCCTCGAGTGGTGAACGAAAACGCTTCCGCAAAAATGAGGCCGCATTTTACTGAAATCGGGCGATCTGACGCAAGGGGATTGATGAAGGGAATTGATGGATGTCAAACGCGTGGACGGGTGTGCAAAGAGATTAGGAGGGCGGATTCGATTTGGTAATGGTCTGGAGCGCAGTGGCGACTTCCCTAAACGAATGAGCCAGCTTATCCAGCTGCGTACCCTTGGAGATCAGTTCACCGGCAATTGTCTGGATCTGGCTGTCATAACCGCCCACTTCAGAGGCGATTTCCGCCACCTTCGTGAACATATCGCGATAACCTGCCACCTCCTGTTGAAGTTCCTGTAATTGGCATTGAGCCGCCTTTACTTCGGCCATTGATGCCTGGAGCTGCTGCGTCATTCGTTGAACATACGCTTCACGGTCCCGTCGTTCGGACTCGAGCGTCAACTGGATTTCTTCACTTTCACGACGCCGGTCCTCCAGATTCCTGACAATCTGTGTCCACGCCGCAAGGTCACCGGTCAACCGCGACGCGTCCGGCACCGGCTGTCCGTTTTCCAGTGCCTTCATGGCCGGCTGCAGCCATTCGATGAATGCCAGGATCTCGCTTAACTTCAAATCGGAAGAAAGGCCCGGGGGGGCCGTGGGACTGGGAGTGTCCGGAACCACAGAAGGAGCCGGTTTCGGCTTCCTGACTCTTGGCTGGGCCCAGCGATGGTATTCCAGGAGCACGGCGATACAATGCCGGCACATGGGCTCTTCAGGCAGGGAGCAGCTGCACTTCGACACGAGGTGGCCGTCTTTCAGTCGAATGGTTTGTTCGTACAGGCCGGAATTACCGATGACGGCCGACGAGATTTGCGCTTCGTCGGCCTCGACGATGCGTACGCGGTTTTCGGAAAGGTACTGGTTTCCCAAGTGGAAGGCGTTGCGGTCGGCCACCGCTTGGATCATTGGAGGGTCTAGCAGGCTCAATCGTTCGGCCGAACAGGGGATCTTATTACGCATGCGCCCTTCCCAAGAGCAGAAGCCGTGTTCGCGCTCCACACCTTACTGGTAGCAGCCTCACAGTGTGGAACGCCGAGCCAAAACTGTCAAGCAGAGCGTCAATCTCTACGCTCTACGCATACAGTAAGGTGGACGTCAGCGGCAGCGTCGAGGCATTCCCTGCCCGCTGACGGGCGTGAGCCAAATATAATCGGCGATCTTGCCCGTGAGCATTTCGCGCAGATCTTCGTGACGTCCCTCCTCATAGGAAGTCATGTACAGGGTGGTCTGTCGAATCGCGCCGGAGACCCGACGACCGACGCGTTGAGGAACCGGCAAGTTGTACTGAATGTGTCCTCCGCCCGTATAGCTGACGATAGGCCCGGCCGTTGGGTCGGCGAGGCGGCGAAGAGACTCGAGCAGGCTTACGATTGTTTTGGCCATGCCTTCATCGCGGACCATCGAGGCCTCATACATGGTTTGGTACATCTCGTCGGATCCTCCGCCATGACACGCACGCAACTGCTCGAAAATCTTCTCACGGTAGGAGGGGTCATCGACGATCGTTTCTTCCTGCATATCCCACCGAGCCCAGTCCGCTTCGCGGCGCGCCTGCTCAAGTCCCTTCTTGGCCACGAGTCTCACGAGAGGTTTAGGAGGATTGAGCGCAACCAGTCGCAGATGCTTGGCCTTGGCGATGGCAACGAGCGGCTCATACGTCTCGAATGGACCTCCCCAGTTCTGGCTCCATCCGGCCTGGTTGAGAAAATCCTGCTTGTTCAGGTCGTCGCCTTGGACGTAGTGGTCGAGCACAGGCTGACTCTCCCAGCCGAACATCTCCATTGCCATGATCGGTCGACGGCCCGCTCCAGTCAGCCGGTCCAGCACGGATAGCGCCGCGTCGATATGAAAGCGATTGTGATGTTCTTCCCCTAAATAAACGACTTCTTGCTGGAGCAGGCGGCCCATGAGCTGCTCAATAGAGACCACCTGTTGGCTTGACGTATCGATGATCTGTCCCGGCCGGAAGATGGTCGCCGGCGGCGCCGACGAATCCAAGGGCACCAAGGGCTCTCTGCCGGAACAGGCCGCAACAATCAAACACGTACAAGCCAGCAGTCCAACGACCTGTTTGCGCGAGCGCCGCAACATCACTCCTCGACTTCTTCCGGCATCTTCCTAACACAGGCCGGCGCGGCAAGACAACGAACCTTGACCCCCTGAGGGCACGGCCGTTATGCTGCCTGCGTTTGACCATCGTGAGACTGCTCATTGTCGCCTCGATTTCTTCATGACCTCGGACGACCAGCTCCTCGCAGAATTTCGTTCGCAGATACGTAGACGCCTGCAGGAACGAGACAAGGAGTGGGAAGCCTCACGCCGCCTCATTGAGGCCCCGCATCTGGCCAACACGCTCCAGCGTCTTTTCGAATGCGTGCGCAGCTCCGACCTGTCGGGAGGAGTTCAGGAGGCACTCTTGGCCGCCTTGAACCACGGACGTGCCCAACGAATCCAGGACTTGTCTGGGCCACAGCTCAAGACCGTCACCGGTCTCCCACCCAGCAAGGCGCTTCGCGCCTTATGCGTACGCTTCGACCTCCTTGAACAATCTACCTCCCGCTGGGAGACTCCCTCCCTCGACAGTCACACCGTATCGGACTTCATCCGCAGCCACTCGACGCCGTTCGATCTTCTCCTGACTTCAGATGTCGCGTCGGTCCTGGAGTTGGGTGCCGGCGATCTCTCCTTCGCTGTGGAACTGGCGGATCTCTATGGCCCGCGCATTCAACGTCAGAACCGAAAACTGATCCTGCATTGCATCGACCGTTTGCGGCCGCAATCGAAGCTTGGCGGGCCGCTGCATCCTCCGCAGGAACTGGTGCAGGCGCTTCGATCGCGATCGGACCTGTCGTTTCGATTCTTGCCAGACCAAGATATGGGCGAATTCGATCAACTCGCTCGAACTGGAAGGCTCGCCATTCGCTATGCGATGAGCACCTGCTGGGCTCCCGCGACCCCCACCTTCGCTTACGAGCCGACACGGCTCTCTGCTGCGATCATTCAAGAGCAGCTGAGAGAGACCAAGGGCTCCTTTCGCCAGACTCGTTACGGTGGGGAAGCCGCTCTGGAAGTCGAGCATCGGGATCGAACGCTGTTGTTCCCCCCATGGAAATTTGAGATACGAGGCCCGCTGGCTCTCTTGGACCTGTTGTCCCGCTCGAGTCACGTGGGTGTGTTGGGCGCAGTCGACAATCAGGTGTTCTGGGAAATATTGGCGCAGCTGCTCGAGGGCGAAAGGTATCGGCCGAAAAACCAGCCGTTCACGTCGGACAATCTCGCTGGGATTTTCGGCGACCTCTACGAACGACTTTCCGCCTTGACGATCGGCGACACACTGGATTTGTCATCATGCGCCACCTTACGCACGACCCTCCCTCGCGTTCTGCCTGGCGAGCGGGTCCAGGACGGTTATACATTTCGTGCGGTCCTGATTCGCCGGGGGGCGGTTTTTCCAAACATGCCGGCTAGCAGCACGGCCCGAAGATTCGGCGACATGGTGGAAGAAATGCCTCCCTGGATGGTCACGCTTGTTCCTGACCGCTGATTCACCTCACGCTGTTCGAGGTCTGCTCCCTGTGAGTTCGCTGCTGGAAACGGCGGAAAAATTGACCCTCCCGTGACCCTTTGTTAGACTTCAGCGGTGTCACAGCACCACCTATTTTCTCGCCACCAGCGCCGATAATCTCCCATGAACCTACCGCACCCGCTCCAATCCATTCAGGACAATATTGCCCGAGTGATCAAGGGAAAGGCTCATGTCATCGAAATGGCCGTCGTGTGTCTCCTGGCCCGGGGCCATTTGCTGCTCGAAGACGTCCCCGGTGTCGGCAAGACGACCCTCGCCCACAGTCTCGCCCGTTCACTCGACTGTTCGTTCAAGCGCATTCAGTTCACGAGCGATCTGTTGCCGTCTGACATCGTGGGCGTTTCGATCTTCAACCGGCAACAACAGGCCTTTGAATTCGTGCCTGGGCCGATTTTTGCCAATATTGTCCTCGCGGACGAGATCAACCGGACGACGTCCAAAACGCAGAGCAGCCTGCTGGAAGCCATGAGTGAGGCGCAAGTGTCTGTGGATAATCAGACACATCCGTTGAAGCAGCCGTTTATGGTCATCGCCACGCAAAACCCTGCCGAGTATCATGGCACGTTCCCGCTGCCGGAATCCCAGCTCGATCGGTTTCTGATGCGCTTGCGCATCGGCTACCCGTCCGCAGATGAGGAGCTGAAGGTGCTCAATCGCCCGTATGCACTGCATCCAGCGGACATCCTTGCTCCCGTGCTCTCGACACAGGATGTGCTGGAGCTCCAACGCCGGATCGAGCACGTTCATATCGACGCGAGCGTGAGCGAATATCTCCTGGCCATTGTGCATGCCACCAGACAGAGCGAGCTCTTGTCCTTGGGTGTCAGCACCAGAGGAGCTCTGGCGCTCAACAACGCCGCCAAAGCCCTGGCATTGGTGCGCGGCCGCGATTTTTGTCTGCCGGATGACGTGAAGGAACTGGCCCCTATTGTGCTCTCACACCGCGTGATGCTGAGTCGCGCGCAGGGCATGCGCGTCCAGAGCTTCGAACAAGCGGAGCGCATCATTCTCGACATTGTTGACACCATTCCCGTTCCGGTCTGATTCCCACGGTGCTTTTCACATTCATCAGGCATCTACGCGCCACCCGCATCGGATCTCAGATACGGCATTTCGCCACCCGTCGGTCCATTCGACTCACCTCGGAGGGCACACGCTTTCTCCTGTTCAGCATCGGGATCGGTGTGGCCGCCATCAACACCGGCAATAATTTGTTCTATCTGCTGCTGGCGATGATGTTGAGCCTGGTGGTGATCTCTGGTCTGCTCTCCGAGCAGTGTTTGCGCCGACTGCAGTTTCACCGGCACGTCCCGGATCTCATTATGGCCAACCAGCCGACGACTGCGACACTCTCACTGACCAATCACAACCGGTGGCTGCCGAGCATTTCACTGCGCGTGTTCGACGTCGCAGGCGGACAGGATGTCGACAGAGGGCTGTTCGTCGACCATCTGCCGGCCCAGCGATCAGTGTTGCTGTCATATCCGATTTTGGCCACGAAGCGAGGGCGCCTGCACCTTGAAGGAATCAAAGCGGAGACACTCTTTCCTTTCGGGCTGTTTCTCAAGCGGGCCCGCTACCAGGTTCCGGTGGAGATTCCGGTAAGCCCACCGATCAGACCGCTGTCGCTTCGATTTGTCGACGAACTGGTCAGCGAAGGTCAGGGCCTTTCGCTTCCCCGAAGGGGACATGGGATGCAGCTCTATAATTTACGTTTGTATCGCCCCGGCGACGACTCGCGCAGCATTCACTGGATGACCACGGCGCGCACCTCCAAGCTCATTGTTCGAGAAACCGAAGCGGAAGACCAACGGCGCGTCACGATCGCGCTTTCGACGCTCGCTCCGGAGGATCGCGACGCCCTGTTTGAACAGAGTGTGACACTGGTCGCCTCACTGCTTTGGCAACTCTCGCAAAGGTCGTATCCGCTGCGGCTGATCGTGGACACAGAAGATTCCGGACTGGGATCCGGTTCGGACCATCTGCTGACCATGCTTCGGCTGCTCGCGCTCTGCGAACGGCGGTCTCCAACGTCAGGCCATAAGGCGTTCGCCGATCCACTGCCTGGGCTTGGACACGACGCCGAGCGTGGCTACATGGTCGTCGTCATGCCCTGGTCAGACCCGGATACTTCTCTTTCTCTCGCGGCAGACCGCATTCTGCTCGCCTCTCAGATTGAGGCCCTGACACATGGCTCTTGAGCAGGCTCTCAAAGGCAGTGCGGTCTTGTTGGCGGCCACGGGATTTATCGGATTGCTGTTGTCACGCAGCATCCCGAGCTGGTTGGCCATCGTCACCTTGATGGTCCTGCTCTATGCCGTTCTGCAACTGGTCGAATGGCCAGGCCGCCATCGCATCAGTTTGCCGGCTACACCGCTGCTCTGGAATGCGCTGTTGATCGGCGCTTTTGCGCTGTTCATCTTGGATCTCACCACAGTCTCTCGGGACCTGCTACCGGCCGGCATCCACTTCCTGATCACTCTGTTGAACGTAAAGCTGATCACGATGCAGGATCGCCGAGACTATCGCCACCTGTATGCCATTTCCCTCATGGCCATTCTCGCCTCTGCTGCCTTGACGACGGATCTCTGGTATGTGTCCGTGTTCGTGTTGTATTTGCTCGCCGCAGTCTGGAGCTTACTGCTGTATCATTTGACGGCCAGGACCGGTGCAGCGGCTTCCCATCCCGGAAGCAACCACGCTCCTGCACCTACAGGTCTGCGCATCACGAGCAGGTTTTTCTGGTTGACGAACGGCATTGCCGTTTCTGCGTTCACCTTGACGCTCCTGATCTTTTTTCTCCTTCCCCGGATCAGCGTCGGCATTCTGCAAAAGCCCAGAGGAGAGGGACTGCGGACGACCGGATTTTCCGAACGCGTCGATCTCGGCATGATCGGCTCGGTCAAAGAAGATCCTCAAATCGTGATGCGAGTGGAGCTGCCGGATCAACCCGTAACAGGGAAAGAACGTATCTACCTGCGCGGCCTCGCGTTCGATCAATACAATGGCCGGTCGTGGAGCTCCGTCAGCCGGCAGCGTCGCAATCTCGGACTGCTGGCCGAGGGGACGTTCGGCGTCCGCGCCGGGGGAACTCGCAGCCCGTCCGCTTCGTCAGAGCCGCTGCGCCAGGACATTTTGCTCGAGGCACTCGATACGTCAGTGCTGTTCGCCGCTCCGTTCCCCGAATCTGTCAGCGGGGAACTTCCAGGCGTGCAAGTCGACAGCATGACCGGTCTTCACCTACCATATCCTTCCACATCTCGTATTCGATATTCAGTCGTATCGCGTGAACACCGAATTTTGCCCGATGAACAGACGTCCGCGGTGCTCGAATATGCGACTTCCATCCGTGACCGATACCTGCAACTCCCCCCCGGCTCCGAGCGACTGGCAGAGTTAACAGGTCGCGTGACAGAACGCGCGGGCACACCCTATGAAAAAAGCACGGCCGTATTGAATCACCTCTTGTCCAACTATACCTATAGCCTGGATGCGGACACGACCACCTCGAGTCATCCGATTGACGAGTTCCTCTTTGGGCGGAAGACCGGATATTGCGAACATTATGCGACGGCGATGGTGCTCATGCTCAGAAGTATGGGTATACCGTCCAGACTGGTCACCGGGTTCTTGGCGACGGAATGGAACGAGTTCGGAAGCTACTACACGGTCCGTCAACGGGACGCGCATGCGTGGGTTGAAGTGTACTATCCGCAATCCGGATGGGTAACGATGGATCCGACGCCTTCGAATGCCGTTCCAATCACGCCCTCCTTTTGGGTGGCCTTCCAACGGTTTGGCGAATCCTTACGGCTCCATTGGGACCGTGTTTTTATCCGGTACAGCGGCCGGGATCAGCTGACGATCATCCATCACCTGCGCGAAGGCAGCGATTCCGCCCGCGATGTGTTCGGTCAATGGATCTCCACCCTTGGTTCGACATACGCTCAGTTCGTTCGAACATGGCTCATCCGAGCCCAGACCGCTCATCGGAGCATCGTGTGGACGATGGTCCTCCTTACAGCGATCAGCATCGCCTGTCTCATTGCTCTAGCCTCTCACCGATGGCCGTACGGCCGCTCGGTCCAGCATCCTACGGCACGAACTCAGCACCAGATCGTCCAGGTGTATAGGAAAATGCTCGACCTGTCAGTGCAGAGAGGGATCCGCATTACAGCATCGACGACCCCCACAGAAGTCGCGCGTCTCGTCAGCGAGAAATGGGCCGACGCCGGATCGCTTGTCGCCAGACTGACAGCGGTCTATTGCCGGGCACGTTTTGGCATTGATCCGCTATCGGGTGAAGAGCTGAGAGCGGCTGTGGAAGACCTTGGCATGCTGAAACGACTGGCACGCATGGGAAAAGGGATTTGAACCACTCTCCCTCGTCAGCCAGCTCCGCATACTGCTTCGCTGACTCTTGCAGAGGGGGCCACGCCCCCTCGTACGCTCCCCACGAAGGGGTCGCACCCAACACTGGAGGTGTTTATCCGGCGGCGCAAGGAAGAGGGCTACGCCGATGAGCCGACGGCACGAGCAAGCTAGGTTTGGAGCGGGAAAAGGGATTTGAACCCTCGACCCTCGCCTTGGCAAGGCGATGCTCTACCACTGAGCTATTCCCGCTCGAATGAGACTGTGAGGAAGAGGTCGGATTT
>DATIGH010000206.1:0-4902 GCA_035454845.1 Nitrospira sp. | reverse complement strand
TCGATCCCTCCGAGAATGAGACTTCGCCCCGGGGCCAGCGGATGCACATCGTATCCATAGCCAATTCGCATGGATCTCCCTCAAAGATTGGCTAACAGGTCATCAGGTGCGCAGGCTGACATGTCTGTACGCCTGTCAGCTTGTCAGATTTATTCTTCTCAGCCTTATCCCTGTCAGCTTCTCCCTCAAGGATTGGCTAACAGGTCATCGGGTATGCAGGCTGACATGTCTGCACGCCTGTCAGCTTGTCAGTTTGTCAGATTTATTCTTCTCAGCCTTATCCCTGTCAGCTTGTGACGCAGCATTGTTCGCTCGCGACGCCAAGATCGCTTCCGCGATGACCAAGTCTTCCGGCCTCGTGACTTTGATATTCTCTCCGCTGCCTTCGACCACCCGCACTGGATGCCCCATCCATTCCAACAGAAAGGCATCATCGGTGGCGATCAACCCTTCGGACTCCGCTTTTCGATGCGCCTCTTCGAGCCAGTCACGACGAAACGCCTGCGGCGTTTGGGCCAGCCACAGGGCCTTGCGGTCGATCGTTCGTTCGATGAGTTGATCGGTACCCACCTGCTTGACGGTATCGCGCATCGGCAGCGCGATGATGGCCGCGCCGTCCATCGAGGCAGCTTCAACGATCTGTCGCACCATCGTGTCCGTGACAAACGGACGCACGGCATCATGGATGACGACGAGATGGACGTTCTGATCGACGACGGCCAGCGCCTGGCGAACGGAATCCTGCCGTTCCCGTCCCCCGGCAACCACCTGCGTAACCTTGGTGAAGCCATGGGCGCCGACGATCTCCGTTCGACAATACTGGAGATCCTCTTCAGGAACGGCCAGGATCACCGCGTCGATGACTCGAGAGGATTGAAACACGCGAAGTGAATGAACCAGAAGAGGCAGTCCTCCGAGGGGCAGGAATTGCTTGCGGACAGCCCCGCCCATCCGGAGGCCCAGGCCCGCGGCGGGGATGATCGCGACGGTGCGAAGAGACTCAGGTGCCATGCGAGGCCCGCGGCTCGTCGTTAGCGGCACGGCCGCAAGCCGAAGACGAAAAGGCCGCTATCCACGCGCGATCTGCAGCTCCTCTCGTTCAGTTTCTTCCTTGAGACGGGTGAAGATCATGCGTCCGGCGGTCGTCTGGAGCACGCTGGTCACGATGACATCCACATTCTTTCCGATGTAGCGCCGGGCGTTGTCCACCACGATCATGGTGCCGTCGTCGAGATAGGCAACCCCCTGCCCAGCCTCCTTACCTTCCTTCAGGACGAACACCCGGATGGCCTCGCCGGGCAGCACGACGGGCCGCAGCGCGTTGCACAGCTCGTTGATATTCAGCACGCGGATGCCTTGCAACTCTGCGACCTTGTTCAGATTGAGGTCGTTCGTGACGATTTTCGCGTTCATTTTTTTGGCGAGTACGATAAGCTTTGCGTCCACTTCTTTGACGTTCGGGAAATCTTCGTCGATGATCCTCACGTCCACGTCGCCCATCTTTTGAATTTTGTTCAAAATATCGAGCCCGCGCCGCCCGCGTGCCCTCTTCAACGAGTCGGATGAGTCGGCGATATGCTGAAGCTCGTCCAGGATGAAATGCGGCACAAGAAACGTGCCCTCGAGAAATCTCGTTTCACAGAGATCGGCCACCCGGCCATCGATGATGACGCTGGTGTCGAGGACCTTCGGACACACCGTGTTGCCGTCCAATTCGAAGAATTTCTGCTGCGGACTTGGCAGCTTTTCCTTACCGAACTTGGCACCCAGCACGAGACCGAGGTACGGGAACCCAAGAAGAAAGACGAGTCCTCCGATGTGGAACAAGAACGTCTGGACATCGAAAATCTCCCCGCCCACCCACTCAACCAGGCCCGTCAAGAGCAGGCCCGCTGCCAATCCCGCGGTACCACCGGCAATAATGCCGAATGAAAGGTTGCGCAATCCATATTCTCCCGCGACGATGAGCCCACCGGTCACCGCTCCGATTCCGGCCCCATACAGCCAATAGGTCGTACTGGCGCTGTCGGCCTTGATGAACAAGGCCATTCCCGCTAACGCGCTGAGAAGGACAAATATGGCTCTCGGTACCATACCTTCTCTCCTCTCGTTATGGACGTAACGTTAAAAAGATCGTCTGGCCTTTCCGTTTCAACAGGAGTAGCACGGTCTTGTCTTTCGTAAGGCCCGACACCGCCTGCTCGTAAGTCTTGATCGATGTCACCTTTTTTCGGTCAATCTCCATGACGATGTCGCCTTCCCGGACGCCCATCTCTTCCGCGGTACTTCCCGGTTTGACCCGGACGATGACGACGCCCCGCTCGCTGGGCTTGATGCCATATCGAGCAGCCAGTTCCTCGTTCAGCTCGCGGACATCGAGATCCGAGAGCACGCCCGTGGGGGCGGTCGACTCTCCACTGTCTTCTGAGCCGGGCTGGCCCATGGACTTGGGTTGCTCGACGATGGTCACGTCGATCGTCTTGGGCTTTTTGTCTCGGATGACTTTGATCGGCACCTTGCGCCCGATTGGCGTCTGCGCAACCGCATTGCGCAGATGGGTGGGTGAATCCATGGATTTGCCGTCGTATTCCGTGATCACGTCGGCACGCTCAAAGCCCGCCTTCTTGGCGGGACTGTCGTCCATCACGTCGCTCACCAAGACGCCTTTCGTGTCAGACAGGCCAAATTGCGCGGCCAGCTCCGGGGTCAGTTCTTGAATCGCGACGCCGAGCCACCCTCGCACGACCTTACCGTTCTTCACGAGCTGATCCATGATGGAGCGGGCTAGATTGCTGGGTACGGCAAATCCGATCCCCATGTTGCCGCCGCTCTGGCTGAAAATCGCCGTGTTGATGCCGACCAATTCACCGCGAATGTTGACCAGCGCGCCGCCTGAATTGCCGGGATTGATGGCGGCGTCGGTTTGAATGAAGTCTTCGTACTCGGCGATGCCCATGCTGGCGCGCCCGACGGCGCTCACAATGCCCATGGTGACGCTATGGGTGAGCCCGAAGGGGCTGCCGACTGCGAGGACGAACTCTCCCACTTCCAGTTGATCGGAATCGGCAAAGGGCACGGTCGCGAGTCCGGTCGCCTCGATCTTGACGATTGCGAGATCGGTCTTGGTATCGGTGCCGATCAATTTGCCCTTGAACTCCCGCTTATCGGAGAGAATCACACGGATGTCGTCGGCCTTGTTCACGACGTGGTTGTTGGTGATGATCACACCGCTCGGGTCCACGATCACTCCCGAGCCCTGTCCCCGCTCCTTCCGATCCCGATGCGGCTGCTCACGCTTAAAAAACTCCTCGCCGAAGAATCGACGAAAAAAGGGATCGTCGAACGGAGAGCTTTGCGGGCCTTCGCCCTTGCCCGACCGGCTGGAGGCAATGTTCACGACGGCAGGCTTGACGATTTTGGCAATCTCGACGAAGCTTTTCGCGGTGCCGCCGCTCACCGGTTGTTGCGGAACGGTGGCGACCGGACGGACAACGGGGTCCGTCGGCGCATCCGGCCCTGCTGACCCGCGCGGCAACCAGCCGAGGTCAGAAGCCACGGCCACGCCAATCACAATGCCCAGAGCAATCAACAGATAAGGAAGCGCCCGTGAACTAGCAGGTGTCATTGAGGATCCTATTGAATCTCACCGGCATAGATGCCCATGATCGTCTGCAAGAACTTTACCGCTTCGGCCTTCGGACGCTGGAACGAGTTCCGCCCGATGATGCTGCCGAATCCTCCGCCGTCCCGGATGGCGCGTGCCTCTTCGAACACATTTTTGTCTTCGCTCTTCGCCCCACCGGAGAAAATGACGATGCGGCGGCCGTCGAACGCACTTTGCACGACGTGCTTGACGCGCTCGGCCAGCGTCTTGATCGGCACCTGCGTGGACTCATAGACCTTCTTCGCCGCCGCCTGCTCGAGATGGGCCGACGGAAGCTTGACCTTGATGACGTGCGCCCCCAACTGCGCTGCGATTTGCGCCGCGTAGGCCACCACATCCATAGCCGTCTCCCCTTCCTTACTGATTGATGACCCCCGTGGATATGACCACACGACGACGGCCAGCCCGCTGTCCTTCGCTTCTTCGGCGATGGCGCGCAGCTGTTCGTACATGGCACTGCAATGGGCGGATCCGGGGTAGATGGTGAACCCGACGGCAGCGCACCCCAGACGGAGGGCATCTTTCACACTGCCCGTCACCGACGGCAGTGGATCCTTGTCGTCATGCAGCACGTCATGGTTGTTCAACTTTAAAATCAAGGGAATCTGTCCGGCAAAATGGCTCGCACCCGCTTGCAAAAAACCCAGCGGCGCCGCGTAGGCATTGCATCCTGCGTCGATGGCCAGTTGGAAATGGTAGAGGGGATTGTAGCCGGGCGGGTTAGGCGCGAAGCTCCTCGCCGGACCGTGCTCGAATCCCTGGTCGACCGGCAAAATCACCAATTTTCCGGTCCCCGCCAATTTTCCGCTTCTCAGCAACCGGGCGATATTTGTCTTGGTTCCAGCATTATCGCTGGTGTAGTAACTCAAAATTTCTTGGACATGATCAGCCATGGTGCTCCTTCGAGATTCGTGAAGCGTGAAACGTGAAACGTGAAGCGTTAGTCGTCAAACGTATCAGAACCGTGAGTCAAGTTTCCTTCATTTCATGTATGACGCTTCACGCTTCACGCTTCACGTTTGACGTTCTGGATGAATCCTTCGGCGTCCCGAACGTCGTCCCTGCTGCCAATGATCAGTGGCACCCGTTGGTGAAGTTTTTGGGGCTCGATGTCGAGGATGCGCATCATGCCGTTGCTGGCCTTGCCGCCGGCCTGCTCGACAACCATGGCCATGGGATTAGCCTCATAGAGCAGTCGCAATTTTCCTTCTGGCTTGTTCACCTCGCCTGGGTACAAA
>DATIGH010000205.1:0-4646 GCA_035454845.1 Nitrospira sp. | reverse complement strand
AGCGCCGCTTGCGACGACCGCTGCTTGATGACCGACCGGTCGCCGTGGAATCGATGCTCCCGCGTCACGGCATCGCCGTTGTCCGCATTGAGACCGACATAGACCAATCCCACCGGCTTCGTGGCGGTTGCGCCGCCTGGTCCCGCAATACCGGTGACACTCAAGCCAATCGAGACGCTGCTGCGTTCCCGGACACCCTTGGCCAGGGCGGCCGCCACTTCCGCGCTGACTGCGCCATGCCGCTCAATGAGATCGCCGGGTACGCCCAGCAGTTCGATTTTGGCTTGGTTGCTGTAACAGATGATGCCTCGGTCCACATAGGCAGAGGAGCCGGGCACCTGCGTGAGCCGATGACCAACCAATCCGCCAGTGCAGGACTCTGCGAGTGCAAGAGTGTGTTTGTCCTTCACCAACAGCCGCCCGATCACCTCCTCCATCGATTCGGAGCCTTCCGCGAAAATCCAGTCGCCGAGACGCGCTCGAACCGACGCGGACAGGGCGTCAAGCACCTGGCTGTTCCCCTTGATGCCGGGCTTGGTGGTGAGCGAGACAAGGACGCCCAGCGGAGATGCCAACAACCCGAGGTCGACCGAAACGCGTTTCGGCACGAGCCCCTCGAGTTTCGCGTCCACGTCGGCTTCAGGGAGCCCCCAGGTGTGAAACACCCGGCGCGTAATCGGCTCCACGATGCCACCGCGACTCTGCGACTGAGACGCCAACAGCGGCGTGATGGTTTCACGCATCATGGCCGCCATTTCCACCGGCACGCCCGGGAGAGAAATCAGCGTGGCCCCCCGCCAGGAAAGCCAGAATCCCGGTGCCGAGCCGACCGGATTGGGCACAACCGTTGCGCCCACGGGAATCAATGCCTGCCGAAGCTGTCCCCTGTTCGGCGTCCGGCCCCATTGCGCCAAACGCCGCTTCATGGCCTCAAAGGCCTCTTTCCGGGGCACCAACTTGCGTCCGGCCGCTGCCGCCACGGCTTCACGAGTGCAGTCATCTACCGTCGGCCCAAGGCCACCGGTCATCACGATGACCTTCGCCCGGGACACCGCCGCTTTCAATGCCCGCACGATGTCGGCTTCATCGTCGCCGACGACCGACTTGAAGCGCACCTCGATGCCCAACGCACCCAGCTCATCCGTGATCAACAACGAATTGCTGTCACTGCGGCCCCCCACGAGGAGCTCGGAGCCGACCGCAATAATTTCGGCAACGACGGATTCAGGAGAGTGCGCTCTACGCATGGGGTACCCGTGCGGCAGGATGGTCAAAGAATTACGAGAACGGTCACTTAATGCTCGAAAATTCGACTGGAAACGTCACCTCGCCGCCGTTCGCGGGAAAGATCGTAATCGTCGTCGGGGCTGCGGGATCAAAGTCGGCATAGGCAAAAGAGGCCACGACTTTGGCTTTGAAGCGAGGCGGCTCAGGCCAAGCGGCGCTGCGGCTCGCCTGACCGTCGAAGCGCACGGTCACCGGCTTGATGGTTTTGCCTGCCTGGTCGAGCACCATATAACTGTCGACGGCGAAGTTCGGCACGTTGCCGAAGATCGTGGCGCTCACCAGCATCGTTTTGCCGTCAAGGGCCTGGGCAATATCGGCTTCGGTCGGCTCGACGCCTCGCAATCCCATGTGGGTCGCCATCACCGACAACGCGGCGAGCTTCGTAATCAGAAATCCGCTGGGATGCAGTTCATCCGTGGCGCCGAAGCGTGTATAGAAGGCATCGGGCGGACGATGCTCCTTGGCCGCCTCGACCCCTCGATCGAGCGCCGCACGGATCTCATCTTGCGAGGGTGTGGTTTCGATCGCCGACACGCCGGTTGCTGCACACAAGACCAGGCCGGATACAGCAGCAATGGCGGCCATGAATGGTGGCACTCCACGATCCATAGAGAAGGCCTAGCAGAAATCGTTTTTACCTGTCAACGAGCGGGCTTAGGGCCGGCGCGCAATCGTTTTCCCGGCCCGATTGACAAAACAAAACTCGAAGTGTTACAGAAATCAATCCTTTTTCTACCCCGATCAAGAAGTCACACGGAGGAATTCATGGCAGCCCCCGAGCAGCAACCATCGATCCCGACCCCCAAACGCCAATTCGTCAACTTCGCATTCTATAAGGTCGACCCGGCGTGGCGGCGCCTGTCCGAGGACGAGCGGGCGAAAGGCAAGCAGGAATTCATCCGCGCGATCGAAGATTATTCCGGAAAGGTCCTCGTCATTCCCTATTCCACCATCGGCATCCGCGGCGATTGCGATTTCATGCTCTGGCGCATCAGCTATGAACTCGAATTGTTCCAGCAGATGAGCTCCAAAATCCTCGCGTCAGGCTTGGGCAGATTTATCACCACGCCATACTCCTATCTGTCCATGACCAAGCGCTCGATTTACGTTGACCATCACACTCATGAGGGACAGGAAAGCAAACGCCTCACCGTCGTTCCCGGCAAAGCCAAGTACATCTTCGTCTATCCGTTCCTCAAGACCCGCGAATGGTTCCTGCTGACGAAAGCCGCCCGGCAGGGCATGATGGACGAGCATATCGAAGTCGGCCACCGCTTCCCGTCCGTCAAGCTCAATACGACGTATTCTTTCGGCCTCGACGACCAGGAATGGGTCGTGGCGTTTGAAAGCGACAAGCCCGAAGACTTCCTCGATTTGGTGATGGCGCTGCGCGAAACCGAAGGCTCTCGCTATACGCTGCGCGATACGCCGATCTTCACCTGCATTCGCGGCAGCCTGAAGGAAACACTGGATACGCTCGGCGGCTAAACTGGATTTGCGAGCCGCACTCCTTTCCCTTCTGGTTCCAGGCCTAGGCCAGCTCACCCAGCGCCGTGTTGGACAAGCGGCGGTGGCATTTCTCTGCACAGTCGCGCTCGTCGGCGCGAGCCTGGGGCTCGGCCGCATATCAGGACGCGCCGCCGAAGTGTTCTTCTTCATGATCCTGGCCCTGCCCTGGTGGGCGTTGCAAGCCTACGATGCGTACCTCGGACCGACTACCGGCTCGGACTGGCGGCGTACCGTTCGCACGGCATGGCAACGCGGCCACGACATTCGCTTCCTGGGCGTTCTGCTGTTGATCAGCGCAGTCAATGACACCTTCATCATTCTCAAAAACTTCGACTATCTGCTGCCATTCTATTGCACCAAGTTTTCCGGGATACCCGGCTTTGTGACCAAAGCGATCTCCCCTGTCCTGCACCTCGCCGTGGGCTATGGTTTTATGCGGCTCACCCGATGGGCGTTTTTCATCTATCTGGTCTACGCCGCCTACGGGTTTACCAACGGCCTCGTCAACTTCGCCTGCTTTGGGCCCGGCCGGATCCGGAACACACTGCTCGCTGCCGTTGTCGTCTCCACCATCTATATACTGTGGCGCCGCGACGTCCTTCTAAAATGACCAGTGATCAGTGAACAGTGATCAGTGATCAGCAATGCCGCTCCCCAGGCGGCAAAGGCGAGTACCTAAAGAATCCTTCCAAGCTTGCTCGTGTTCGTCACTACCACCGGTCAAAAGTGAATTAATGATGAGGTGGGTGGTGGCCTCCTTGTGGCATGCGGACAGGGCGCTGTCGCCTCTTCGGGTGGCGTCGACCTGGGCGCTTTTCTCACCCGACCAACCCTGGGCGCGCCTTTTTCACCCTCCCGACCCACCGATTGCTGTGCAATCGATTACCCGGGACGCGCCCTTCCCCAAGTGGCGATGGCGAGACGCAATGTCGCTCTAATGCTCCCTCCAAGCTCGCTCGTTCTCCATCCCCCCAAGTGTCAAAGAGGTAAAGGGGTGCCTTTGCGTTTCGCGACCATGATCGGAGGGGCGCGGATCCGCTACGCTGAGCCGGGAAAGAAAATTGGAAGAGTGAGCGGCCTGGATCAGTCCAAACGTGCGCGCGTGAAGGAGCACCGCCTATTTGAAAATACGATTGGTCTGGTGTGCCGCCTTCCGCGAGCACAAGGACTGACCAGGCTGATCGCTCTCTTGTTCGCGGATCGCCCCCGGAGGTCCAGGAACGAAACGCAAAGGTATCACCACCGCCCCGCCCTCTCCGCTTTGACACCCACTTTCCCCCTATGTTACCTGTAGAGTCTTACGCGGGAGCCGAGACGCCGGTATGTCAGGTAATGACGCCCTCTATGCCATCCGCCATGCCGACGGGTCGGTCAGCCTTTATATAGATGAGGAATATGCAGCTGAACGAGGGGTCGATCCGGCTACGTTGACCCGCGTGGAAATCCCACGAGAGCTGTTCTCGACCGGAACCATCCAGCAGATCCGTGAATACGTGGCCGTTTACTTGGAATCACAACGAACCGGCACCGCCTGAAGAGAGATTGCTATGACAACACCGACCGCAAGCGCCCCCGTTCAATTGACGCATGAACTCATCGAATCGGTCATTAACAACATGCCACTGCAGGGCCGCATCTTGCTGCGCCTGATCCTGCTGCAGCATTTCAGCGTGACCGACGAGGAAATTCAGTACATGGTGGCCGATCGACCGGATCCACGCTGTGTCGCCGGATCCAAACCCACCCACAATATGGTGACGCATGACGCCATCAAGACGGTCGCCGAAAAGCGGGATCAATATCTGCGACACGTCCGGCTCAGACGGGAACGCACGAGATTGGAGTGTGAT
>DATIGH010000204.1:0-29150 GCA_035454845.1 Nitrospira sp. | reverse complement strand
AGGTTCGCTGGATGCCGGCCTCTCTCTCACGACCTGGAATACGTTGTTCGGCAACCTGTCCACTGATATCCCGCACGATTTTGGCATCACCAATACGTTGGTTCAGGTCCCGTTTGGTGCCACGCATCTTTTTGTCGCTGCCCACGATATCTACTATAGTGATAACTCTGATCCGGACGGGGATTTTGCCGTCCGCATCAATAAGGTGGCCTCTGTTCCAGAACCATCGACATATGGGTTTTTCATGCTCGGGCTCATCGTCTTCGGCCTTTTGTCACGAACCAGACTTCGCATACACTGAGCGCACCCACTTTGTGGCCGACCGCTGACGTCTGAAATCCCTTCTCATCCCGTCCCGTTCAAACCTGTGCTTGGCGTTGGTGCCTGCCTGCAGTGGCTCGTTCTTGGCCACATATTGACGCGGACTTAGGGTGGCATTCGTCTTGCGGAGGTCCGCCGAGTTCTCACCTCCATGCCATGCGAGGACATTCACTGCAAGAAAGGGTATTGCCATGATCCATACCGTGGACGTCGACAACCAGACCGCTTCCTTCGTGCGGCAGCTTGAAGAGCAAAGGCGGATCGAAAAGAATCTGATGGTGGAACGGGTGCGGGGCTCGAAGGAGGGATTGGAATCTGTCTTTCAGGACATTAGGGAGCGAGTTGGGGCCCTTGAGCGAATGACAAGCTCGGTTAGCACCAGCTACATCGCACCGATCGGGTGGAGTCAGTTGATCTTTACAGGCGCGGACGGCCACGCGTTGTCGAACACCATGGTGTCTACCGACCGGGACGATTCGATCTGCAAACATGACCGGATTCGCTACCTCGAAGAGGCGAGCTATCTGCGTTTGAGCGCCAATCCCCATTATGTCGAACGCATTCTCCCCAATAAGTCAGCTCATGCGCGGGCAGCGGCGAATCCTTCGACGTGGGATAACCTGGGATACGTCCACGTCGGCTATTCGACTGCGCTTGCCTTGCCTGCCTCCTTGGAAGCAACGACGGTGTCGATCCTGTCGCGGGTGAACACGTTGTTCAATTGGGTGGAAGTCAACGCCATAGCGGAGGATTGGCATGCCCACGTTGCGGCGACCGCCCGTCTCTGGGTGGCGTATGACGGAGAATTCCGTCAAACGCCTCCGGCGCAGTTTATCAATCTGCTGGCGATGCCGAAGGAGTTGAAGACGCATCAACACATCGAGTCATTGGCTCCCAGCGCGGCTCTGGCCATGCAGCTCGACGTGTCGCCAGGCAGCGGCACGACGCTCACCATCTATGAAACCATTGAACTGGTTGCGACCACGCCGAACGGACATGCGTACATCGATGGAGTCTTCGCCTGGGAGCCGGTGGCGGTGCAGGTCCGGGAGGGGTGAACGTGTGAGGCGTCAGCAAGTTTCTAGGAATACAGCGTGTCAACGATCTGGGAGGTATTGAACAACATGGCATGCATTCTGGTGTAGGCGGCGTGGCCATAATAGTGGTCCCGCGGGTTGGCGGATCCGGTCGAATCCTTGTAATCGACAAGAAGACACCGCCCTTCGGTGGGAAAGCGCACCGCCCGTCTTGCGCATTCCAGCCAGCGCTCAAAGCCGTCGAACGGCTCCATTATTTCCCAGAGGGCCTTGTTTGCGGCTTTCGCGAAGTCCGTGTGCGGCACGGCATCGCTGCCGGCGACCGCGAGCTCCTGCACATAGTCACCTCCCCATGCAATCGGCATTTCCATCGTAATCTGAGGCAACTCCATCTTCGCCAACCAGGTCTTGTTGTCCGTACGGAGGTTCCGATGGTTGACCACATGAAGCAACTTCCCGATCCCGGAAGGATCCCATCCATAACGCACCGGCTGACCCAGCGTAATGACATCCAATGCGACGCCCTTCAGCATATGTCCCGATGCCAACAGGGCATCCAGGCGTTGCACGGCGGCAGCCAGATCCACTTGACCAGTCTGCTCTGCGTATGAGGTCAGAATGGCGAAGAGCTTGGCTCTCCCCGTGACGGGGCTGGGGCAGAGCAGGTTGGACACGAGGGCCAAGACGAGACCGGCTTGTCCATGCGCTTGTATGAGCAGGCGATCGCCGGATGCCAAATGTTGATGCTCGCAATGAGTCTGGAGGTCGTTCAACAGTCGCACCGCTGCGACCGCACGTCCCAAGTGGTGGTGCTCCGAGGACCACAGCCTTCGGAGGCAGGTGATGGGCGTAGTCAGTACCTTGTTCACGGCCCGTTGAGCTAACATGACTGAGGGTTGTGTAAAGTTGCCAGCGTCGCCGATCTGTTCATCGAGCAGTTTCTTCGTTGCCTCGTCGTTACTCAGGGGAGGCGTCAGACCGCCGGGAAGAAGCGGAATGCCGTTGGTTTCTTGCCGCATGGCGGCCAACAGCGCATCGAGACCGGAGACTCCACGAGAATAACCTCGTCTCAGACCCCCCGCTTCGTCCAGTCGCTGCACGCCGAACACATCGGTTCCCGGAATGGCTCCGTGCATGAAGACGATGGTTCGAACACCGGCCTGCGACATTGTCTGACCATGGCGGGCCATCGCCTCCATCCACTCGGGCGAGTCTGGCCGTACATCGGAGGTCAATTCAGTGATGACCAATCGCTCGCCGGGATTTTTCCGGGAAAGTTCGTCATGCTGGAAGTTGTTCTCGACCGGCATGACACAAGGTCATAACCGATCTCGGCGGCCTACTGCAATGGACGGACTTATCGGAAGATTGGAGATGACTGCGAGGGTTCGTTCGAAAGCGGCAAGGACTGCACCCGGTTTTTGGGCATCACCGCCGTGGCTGAGCAGATACTCTTCTCTTCATCGATGTGGCGATCCACGATCTTCACGTCTTGTAAATATTCTTGAACGATTTCCTCACGTGTCAATTCAATATCCTGCTCCACATCTTTGCCCGAGCGCTCCCGAATACGGTCGATCATATGTTCTTTCACGAGCACGCGGATTTGCTTCGCAAGGTCCGTGCGCGCCGACAATTCGGAGACGCGTTGGCAGACGATCGGTCCTTTCGCCATGTCCCCTTGGCCAATGCCGATGACATACTGGTCAGGGGAGTAGCCATCCAGGTGTTGGCCGTCGCGATGGGGTCCGGTGTTCGACGTCGTCAGGCCGGCGTGATCTTTCTGCTGCGAAAACTGCTCAAACGATTGGTTGGCATGATTTCCAACGGCTTCCGGCTCAGATGCCAGGCTCGTCACGGCACCCCATACGGGAGACGAGCCTGCGAGGAGTATTGCCATCATGTGCTGGACGGTGTTCACGACCGCTTATCTCCCCCTTCCTCCGTGGCCGCCTCCGCCACGCCCGCTCCCGCGTCCTGCACCGCCATAATGCCCAGCGAAACCGCGTGGAGCGAGGCGGGAGGATCCACCCGGGATGAGAAGCGAGGGAACATGCTGACGCATGCTCGGCGGCAGGCGGCGTGTCTTGGGTACCCGGCCGGATGGCACCAAAGCGCCAGGCGGCTGGAGGAACTGGTGGAGTGACGGGACGGGTCGAGACAGTGCTGGATCACGAGGGACGATTGGAACGGGCACCACTGCGCGTGTGCGCGAAGGCTGGTTGCCGAGGTGTACGGGCACTGTCGGCGGGTGGTGGGAGATCTCATTGAGCGTGAGCGGCATGGGCCGAGCGCCGGACGGCTGTACAAATGATGTCGTCGGCGGCGAAGCGTGCAACTGGGTTGGAGGCTCACTCATGACGATGACGTGTTGTGCGGCCTCCACATGTGGGCTCGAAGGATACAAGCCGCGAGCGGCGTTTAAAAGTCTCTGTGGATGGATGCTACCCCATAATATGGGATAGCCGACGGGTGCGACGATGGCCCAGTCGGTCCAGGCCTGGGAGACCATGGCGTTCGATTGTACGCGATTGAGGATGTCTTGACGCTGAACGGCGACCTGCTGGGCCTCCTCAGCGGTGACAGCGCTTGCCAGCGAGAGGTTGGCCGCCTCCAGCTCTTTGTGCAATTCATCGATCTCGGTTTTCAATGTGACAAGTTGATGCCGGGCGCTTTCGTTTTCACGGAGGGCCAGGATCGCCTGAGTGACCTCTTCAGTATCGATTTGGGAAGTCAAATCCACCGTCACGACCACGGCGTCTCCCTCCAGCCATAGGTGGGCTTGTTGATCGAGCACCAGGATCAAGCCGGCGGTGTAGGTTTTGATTTCATCTGTGGTGATGTCCGCACCATTGATGACGGTGACACTTTCCAGATAAGTCGCCACCTGTTCCAAGGCATTGCGTTTGGCCGCTTCTGTGGCCAGGCGCATAGCGTCCTCACGCGTATCGCGGTCGCCCATTCGAAATTCGCCCTGAGACACCACAATGCGGATTTCCGCTGAGACAACAGAAACACCAACAATGGAGAAGCACAGACAGAAGGTAAGGGAGGTGAGCAGATGGCCGACGACGGGCAGCTTCGATGGCGCTATTGCACTGCCAGGCTGGTCGGGCATGATGGTCACCCCGAGAAGGAAGACCGACGACCCATCCGACGAGTCTACGGGACACCGATCACATGCCGGCGACAGCATAACACCTCGCAAAGCCTTTTGGCCAGCGGCCTGTGGAGGTCTTCGCGCGTCTTGCCTTCGCGAAAATTCGCGTGCTAATGTAACCATTCCCTTTTTGTTTCATGTGGAGAACCAGTCCATGATGGCACCCTATCAGCGTATGTTAGCGCTCACGATCGGCCTCTCGCTGGCACTTGCCGTCGGATCCTCGGCGGCCACGCCGCGTCCCTCATCTCCGCAAATGGAAAAGGGAACCCCCGCCAGCCCCCCGACCGAGCACGTGATCCTTTTCGTGTTGGAGGGCTTCAGTCAGAACTCTCTCAAGGGCGGCACCATGCCGACCGTAAGCAAGTTGATTAAGGAAGGTTCGGTGACGTGGTCGGCGACCGGCGTGAAGCCTCCGTTGCGATTGCCGACGATGGCATCGATCATTACCGGCGTTCCTGTCGAAAAACACGGGATTGATTGGAACAGTTTTGAATTCAGCCGCGGATATCCTCGGGCACCTAGTGTGTTTGATTATTTGGATTTGAGCGGAGGGCGCGACAGCGCGATTTTTTTCATGGACGAGTCGCTGTATCAGCTCGCGAGGCCAGAACCTTACACCGATTATCAGATGTGCGGCCCTCTGAAACCTGAATGCAACCCCGATCGGGTCGTCGCGTACATTCAGCAGTACTTCAAGAAGGCGACGAGCGGACACGGCTATGGTCACGCTATTCTCTCCTTGCCGCATTTCCTGGTGGTGCATCTTCCTGAAGCTGGTCGGGTCGGCGTAGCGCGAGGCTGGGGCTCCAAAGAATATCGAGAGGCGTTGCGCGCGGTCGACAAAGCGATCAATTCCGTCTTGGACATCTATAAGAACGAGGACCTCATCAAGCGGACCACCGTGTTCGTGACCTCATTAAGCGCTGAAGGTGTGGATGCGGGCCACCAGGAAGCGACAAACATGAGCTCGGTCGTGCCTTGGATTGCGTCAGGCGTTGGCATCAAGCACGGCCATGCGATTCACCAACCGGTCTCGATCATCGATACCGGCGCGACCGTCATGCGCACATTGGGTCTGCAGACGTACACGGAGTGGGAGAGTCGGCCTGTCGAAGAGATCTTTCAGTACGCGTTCGTGGCGGCGGCCCCGAATTCGAACGTGCCCTGATACCGGCAATGAACTGCATAAATCGCAACGAAGCATGGCGTTGGGCAATAGGCTTCTTGGCCATCCTGTATGGGGGACTCGCTACGCTCACGGCTGGAGAGGCCGCGCCTCCGCCCAGCTATACCAAGGAGCATGCCATCATGATCGATCCGACCGTTCTGGACCCGCCGTCATGGTGGTACGTCCCTGGGGTGACGCCCAATATCTACAACTCGGATCCTGAATCGCTGGATGCATTCAAGACCACCGATAAGCGGACGCTCGCGTTGAAGCCGGGCAAATACAAATTCATCAGTTTCACGTTCGATTTCCCCTTTTCGGTGAACCTTGACGGCAAGCTGGACTTTGCGCCTTCACTGGACCAATGTGTGGAAGGCCGCGGGACGCAAACGCTGATCGTGCGCTGCAAGCGGACCTATCCCTACAGCGGACAGCCGGATTATACGTATCAATAAGAAACGAGGACACAGACAATGACGCAGGCTTTAGAGGATCTTTTGGAGGCGCTCGAGGACGTCGACGATGCCACGCGCGAGGAAGCGGCGAAAGCGCTCGGCGCCATCGCCGACCCCCGGAGCTTAGATGCCCTTATCAGCGCGTGTGGTGACGAATATTGGTCCGTCCGCGCGCATGTAGGATCCGCCCTTGCAAAAATCGGCGGCGAGCGGGCCGCTGAAGCGTTGATCGGACTGTTCAACGACCCGATCATGGAAGTGCGCAATCAGGCGGTCGAGGCCGCCTCGAGCCTGGGGAAGGCCGTGCTGGATCGGATGATCACGGCATTGAAAGACGAGCGCTGGCGCGTGCGTGAACATGCCGCCAAGACCTGCGGTGAGATCAGAGACCGCAGGGCCGTGGATGCCTTAATCATGGCGTGCCGCGACCGGGACGGCGCAGTGAAGAGCGCCGCGGCGGAAGCACTCGGCAAGATCGGTGACCCCAAAGCGGTGCCGGTCATGATCAAATTGTTTCGGGACACCTCGAAAATCGTTCGCGAGACGGCCGGCACGGCGCTCGTGTACATCGGCGAGCCCTCCGTCGATCCGTTGATTGAATGTTTCAATGACAAGGATTTTGTCGTGCGTTGTCACGCCGCTCGTGCACTCGGTGGGATGACGACCGACTATCAAATCGGCAGAACCTGGGTACGGGATGCCAAGGTCGTCGATGCGCTCATTGCCGCGCTCAAGGATCCGGATCGCGCCGTGCGTGAGGATGCGACGATCGCCCTGGGCATGATCGGCGATCCGCGTGCCATCGACGCACTGATCGAGGCGATGAAAGACGGGGCGGTAAAACGTCATGCTATCGCATCACTGGGCATGATTGGGGATCCTAGGGCCTTGGGTCCTGTCCTCAATGCGCTTAAGGGAAAGGGCATCAGGCAGGAAGGCACTCCAACACCGGGCTGCATCGTGAGTGAGGATGCATTCATTAAGGAAGCTGCCGCGACGGCATTGGGTCAGTTCCGCGATCCGCGCGTCATCCCAGATCTCATCATGTTGCTGAAGGACGGCGTATTGCGTGAAAAGGCGAGCGCCGCATTGGCGGCGATCGGCGATACGGCGATCGAGCCGCTCATCGCATTTCTTTACGACCCCAAGGCCTCCGAGGTTTCCGCGGAAGGTGAACGGGTGCTCTCCTATGCGTCGGTCCGGCTCAGCGCAAAAGATGCGTTGCGGCAACTCGTGCTGGAGACGCTCGAAAAATTAGGTTGGACCTTGCCGCAGGAAGAGCTTGCAGTCGATTCAAGCTTGGTGGACAACGCACGGGTCGACAAGCCCTTGGGCGAGGCCGGGCGTTTCGGGCCCGCCGGGGATCTCGCCAGATAACACCTCTATTCTATTATGGCCGATTCAGTCGCTGAGCAGATTGCGGCCCTGAAGGATGAGGACTGGGCCATCCGAGAGGAAGCCGCGATGGCGCTGGGTACGTTCCGCGACCCACGAGCGGTGGGACCGTTGGTGGTCCTTTTACGCGATGCCGATCGAGCCGTGCGACAAGCGGCGATTGAGGCGTTAACGGCGATCGGGGAGCCTTCTGTGCCGGTTCTTGGACTCTGTCTCTCTGACCCGCAGCCGGGAGTGCAGGAGGCCGCCTCGTCCGTGTTGGCAGTGATCGCCGACGAGCGAGTGCTCACACCGCTGATCACGGCGCTGGGCAATCAAGACTGGATCGTTCGCATGCATGCCGCCAAGGCCTTAGGGCGCATCAAGGACGCACGCGCGATTGAACCGCTGATTCCTTTGCTCCAGGACAAGGTCAAGGCAGTCCGGGAAGAAGTCTCGATCGCCCTGGCGGCGATTGGAGACGCTGCACTCCCCTCGCTATTGGAAGCGTTGAAGCACCCCGAATGGCTGGTGCGGCTGCACGCCGTCGAAGCGCTCGCGAAAAGCCGATCGGCCGACGCGGTTGAACCTCTCTTGTGGGCCCTGTTCAATGATCACGATCAGGCCGTTCGCGAAGACGTCGTTCGTGCGCTGGGCGATCTTGGCGACGCCCGTGCGACGGAATTTCTCGTGACGGCCATGAAAGAGCCGGGCCTTCGTCCACTGGCGGTGGATGCTCTGGGAAAGATCGGCGATCGCCGTGCCCTCCCCGTATTGATCGCAGTTCTGGACGGCAGCGATCGTCCGGTTCTCTCGCGTGCGGTGGCTGGATGCGGCGATAGTTGGGACGATGAGATGGAAACGAAGGGTGCTGCTGTACGTGCATTGGGCAGCCTCGGTGACGAGGCCGCCATTCCCACGTTGCTGAAGGCGCTGGATCAGACGGCGACCCGCGCCGATGCTGCAGCGGCTTTGGTGACCTTCGGTTCGAAGGTCATTGCTCCTCTCCTGACGATCATGACGCAGACATCGGATGACAATGTGCGCTTCCACGTGAAGGATGCGCTGACCAAGGTCGGTTGGCGGGCCGGACGGATCTGAGGAGGCTGGACGAGGGATATGCCGAAGGAAAGCCTCGAGACGCTCGTTGCTGAGCTGGTTCATGAAGAGGACTGGCGTCGCATGCGGGCCACGGCTGCCTGTTTGGCCGGAGGCCCCAGGGCGGTTGAAGTGTTGGTGGGAGCCCTCCAGTCCGGTACCCCGGAGCTGAAGCGAGAAGCCGCGGCAATGCTGGCCCGGATCAGGGATCCTCAAGCGGGCGTGGCACTGGTCGGATTACTCGAAGATGGAGACGAAGTCGTGCGAAAGGCGGGAGCCGCCGCTTTAGAGCAGATGGCTGGAGTGCTCGATGTGGAAACGGCATCAGCGCTGGTCGCACTACTGCCGAAGACGCGAGAACCAGTGTGCCGAGAACTGGTGACCCATCTCATCGGGGCCATTCCGACAGCCGTTGGTCCGTTGTGTGAGATGATGAAACATCCGAATCCGGACGCTCAGGTGACCGCGGCCACGATGCTTGATCATTTGCTGGATCCCCGGTCGGTCGATGCGTTCATCGATGCGATGGCACAGCCCGCGGTTCGAGACATTGCCGCAGGAACGCTTAAGAAACTCGGAGCCATTCGAGAGCGGATCGATGAGTCGTTGAATGCCTTGCGTGACGTGGAAGGTGCGAGCGAACGGGAAGAGGCCCGTATGTCCACGGTGATCAGTCTGCTCGGTATCGGCCGCCCCAGCGTGGAGATTCTAATCGAATACCTCGAAGACGAGGATTGGCTCGTGCGCGAGGCGGCAGCGGACTTGCTCGGCAAAATTGCGGATGTGCGCGCCGTAGAACCGTTAATGAGGCGATTGGCGGTTGATCAGGACACGGGCGTCAAGGAACTGGCCATCAAGGCCCTTGGGTTGATCGGCGATGCCCGTCCCACGCAGCTGTATCTCGAAGCCATCCCCATTCGGCCACTGCGTGTGTATGCGATGGAAGCTCTGGCGAAGATCAAGGATGTCGAGGTGCTGCGTCCCTACAAAGAGTTGTTTGACCGATTGCGAACGGACCGCGATGGATTAGTGGCCTATAACGCCGGACTAATAGCCGACAAGTTGGACGCAATGGACAGCGCCCACGCGATGAGCCAGGAAGGACATGGCGATGAGTGACCAAGGACAGTCGGAACGAGTTGAGCAATTGATCGGCGCATTGCGCGACGACAATGAGGCGCTGCGCGACCATGCGATCGCCAGTCTCAGCCAACTGGGTGAAGAGGCGATTGAGCCCTTGATCGGTTTAATGGCCGACGAGGACGTCTTGATTCGTGAAGCGGCGACGATTGGCATCGTGCGGATGGGGCCTTCCGTCGTCGATCGACTGATCGAGGCGATGGATGATGATGAATGGGCGATTCGGGAGCAGGCCGCCTCAGGTCTGGGGAAACTCAAAGATCCTCGAGGCGTCGATGCCCTCGTCAAAGCCCTCAAGGACAAAGATGGAGCGGTTCGCACGGCGGCCGTGTGGGCGCTTGAACGCATCGGTGATTCGCGGGCCGTGCCCGGATTGGTTCAGGCGTTGACGGATGGGACAGTGCGGGAGGACGTCGCTCGCGTGCTCAAGAAAATCGGCGACGCCAGGGCGGTTGACGCCTTGATCGAAGGGCTACTGGGAAACAACTGGATGGTTCGCAGGCATGCGGCGGAAGCGCTGGGAAAAATCGGGGATGCTCGTGGCATCGAGCCCTTGATTGAATCCTTGCGCGACGAAGATTGGCTTGTCCGACGCAATGCGGCGGAATCTCTCGCCCGGCTTGGCGCCAAGCAGGCGATTGATCCCTTGCTTCCCTTGTTGGAAGATGAAAACACGATGGTGCAGGAGACGGTGGAAGGCGTATTGGCAAGTCTCGGATGGAAGCAAACGGCTCAATAACCATTTAGGTATGCACAGTAAAGGATAGACATTATGGCTGACGAAGCGCCGGTGAAACTGATTCAAATCGGGCCGAAAGGCGGGGTGAAAAAAGACGGCTTCAATTTGGTGACGGAACGGGTGGTCGCCGTCAACCCCGAAGCCAAACAGGTCGAGGTCGAGCTCTTGGCGTACGACGGCAAAACCGTCGTCCTGGATGTGGATGAGGCAGCACTTGAAGACCTGAAGCAGCTCAAAGCTGGCGATGGCGCGACCATCCGCGTTGTTGAAGAGGGCGGCAAGCGGATCGCGAAAAGCTTCAGGATTCGCGCCAAAGATCCCGACGCCGCGAAGGCGGATGCGATGCTGCTGGATTTGAAAGACAGCCATTGGCTCAACAGGAAATACGCAGCCGAGGTGCTTGGGGAACTCCGTGAGCCGCGAGCCGTGCGTGCACTGGTCGATGCGCTGACCGACGAAGTCGGCGATGTCAGGCAGCGGGCCTATGATTCACTGATCAAAATCGGCGGGGCGGCCGTTCCCAGTCTTGTGCCACTGCTTGTTTCCGAGGAGGACGAACTCAGGCAGTCGGCCACTGAGATCATCAGGAAGATCGGCAAGCCGGCGGTTGAGCCCTTGGCGACGGCGCTCGCAGAAGCCGACGACCGCCTGAAAACGCGCGTGCTGAAAGTGCTGGACCGGATGGGCTACAAGCCCAAAGCCAAAGAGGCGGCGAAAGAGGAAGTGCCTCGACTCACCCAGTCGCCAAGCTAGTCAGCGTCTTTTGACGGACGACCGACGGAGACGTGTCGAAATCCGAAGGATGTGACGCGGCTTGATTCATAGACGTTGCGAAGGTCCACGAGGACAGGTCGGCGCATCAACGTCTTGAGCTTGGCGAAATCCAGGTTCCTAAATTCATTCCATTCGGTCATGAGGACCAATGCATCGGCCTCCCGCGCCGCCTCATAGCCATTGGGGCAAGGCGTGAGACGGGGGACCAGCTTGGTCGCTTCTTCGAGCGCTGCCGGATCGTAGGCACGGACCGTCGCTCCCTGCTCGAGGAGTTCCTGCGCAATGGAGAGAGCCGGGGCTTCTCGCAGGTCATTGGTGTTGGGCTTGAAAGACAGGCCCAGCATTCCCACGGTCATGCCTTGCAATCCGCCGAGCGCTTCTTTGATTTTTTCGACCATGCGCCCACGTTGCTGGGCATTGACGGCGGCAGCGGCTCCTGCAATTTGCATCGGATACCCGGAGCGCTGCCCCATCTGCACGAGGGCGGCGAGGTCCTTCGGAAAGCATGACCCTCCAAAGCCAGGTCCTGCATGCAGAAATTTAGAGCCGATCCGCTGATCCAAACCCATGCCTTTTGCCACCATTTGGACATCTGCTCCGACCCGTTCGCAGAGCATGGCAATTTCGTTGATAAAGGAAATTTTCGTTGCGAGAAAGGCATTCGAGGCGTACTTGATCATTTCCGCCGTGGGCACATCCGTGACGACAAACGGTGTCTCGATCAGATACAAAGGCCTGTACAAGTCTTTCATGACGGCTATCGCACGTTCGCTGTCTGAGCCGATGACGACACGGTTAGGCCGCATGAAATCTTCGATGGCGGACCCTTCGCGAAGAAACTCTGGATTGGAGACCACATCGAATGCAATTTTCTTCGACTGAGTGCCAGCAATGACTTGTTGCAGCAGTGCACCCGTGCCGACCGGGACTGTCGATTTGGTCACAATGACCTTGTAGGAAGCCATCTTGCCGGCGATCCCGCGCCCCACTTCTTCGACAAATGAGAGGTCTGCCGAGCCGTCCTTCCGTGGCGGCGTCCCCACTGCAATAAAGATGACTTCTCCATGGTCGACGGCTCTTGTGAGTTCGGCAGTGAAGGTGAGCCGTCCGTGGCCAATCCCCTTGGCAACGAGTTCGGTGATGCCCGGTTCGTAGAACGGCACATCACCCTTCTCCAGGCGCGCGATGCGCTTTTCATCGTTGTCCATACAGACAACGTTCACGCCGAATTCGGCGAAGCAGGCTCCTGTGACTAGTCCGACATATCCGGTTCCGATGACGCTGATTTGCATGAGTGAGACCTCTTGTGTGCGACTGCAGTCCGCAGTATACCCTTGACCCCTGCCTCGGGCAATCAAGATTCACCTGTCTCCCTGCGGTCCGACTCCGCTCCGCTGCGTTGACAGCGTTGTGATGCCATGGGTAGTATGAGCGCCCCTTCGCGAGACTCGATGGCGTCTGCTTCTCGTAACCCATGGTGGTGACAGTCGTTCTTCCTGCATGACCTCTCACTTCCCGACGCAGCATCCTCCCTGGTTTCTCTTTCTCACGGCATTCGTGACAGGCGCAGTTGTCATGGCGCTGGAAATACTGGGCAGTCGCCTATTGGCTCCAGTGTTTGGCAACTCGCTCTTTGTGTGGGGGGCGCTCATCGGAGTGATACTGGCCGCGATGAGCAGCGGGTATGCGTTCGGCGGCTGGATCTCCGATCGTCGTCCAGGCAGCCAGGTACTCGCAGGCCTCCTTCTTGTGTCGGGCGCCTGGACATTTCTGATCGCGTGGATCGGTCAGGCCGTGCTCTTCAAAGTCGCCGGCGCAATTGAGGATCCGCGATGGGGGCCCTGTCTGGCCGCCGCGGTACTGCTCGCTCCTCCCGCGTTCGGCCTCAGTGGTGTCCTGCCGGCAATGCTACGGCTGGCGGTGTCAGATCTGGAGCACCTTGGCCGCCATACAGGTCGGATGATCGCCCTATCAACTGTCGGCAGCTTGGCCGGTACCTGGGGCACCGCGTTTTTCTTCCTCTCCTGGATCGGGAGTCACGCCCTCGTGGCCTGTCTGGGAATCATCCAGACAGGGCTCGGGATATGGTGGCTGCTCAAAGGCGCCGGGGTGAAACCGCTCACGATCGTCCTGTGCGTGGTGTTGCTTGCCGGGCTTGGGACAGTCGCCTGGTTTCCAGTCGAGATGCTCAAGCCGCCGGTGTACCAGGAAGATAGCCCGTACCAACAGGTCAGAATCCGCGACGACGATCTCTTCCGCTATCTGGTATTGGATCGAACGTTCCACGCGGTCATGTGGAAAGCCGAACCGGACACGCTCTTTCTTCCCTATAGCCAGCTCATGGTGTCATCTCTCGCGCTCGTCTCGAATCCGAAGCGTGCGCTGATCCTGGGGCACGGCGGCGGATCCTTTGCCAAATGGCTGGCCCGCTATTGGCCCGAACTGGAAGTGGACATCGTGGAATTTGATCCCGTCGTCGTGAGAATGGCGGAAGAGTACTTTGCCTACCGAGTGCCTCCACAGCATCACGTATACGTCCGTGATGCGAGAGCCTTTTTGAACCAAGCGGAGACGACCTATGATCTCATCTGGGCCGATGCCTTCGCTCGTCACCTCGTGCCCTTTCACCTGACGACACAGGAATTTTTCTCCGAATTGCGACGACACCTCTCGCTTGGTGGCGTCCTCGTCGTCAACCTGGCATCGTCGGGCGCCCGTGGTGACCTCGACAGGGCGCAGGCGGTGGTCGAGACAATGAAACGTTCGTTTCCGGTCATCGAGACCTATGCAGTCAGGGGGCCGTGGCCGTCCAGTTCAAAAGCGGAAAATCTGCTTTTCTTTGCCGGGGAACCCATCGAACCCCGCGGCACTCCAGTCTCTGCAGAAAAAGTCGCTGCTCTTTTTGCAGAAAAAGTCGCTGCTCTTGTCGAACAACAGCGTCTTCCTTCGGAAGCCATCGCGTTACTTTCAACCCGTCGGCAGCAGCCTTGGCAGCCGGGTACGGTGTTGACCGACGATTATGCCCCGTATGATCTGCTGATGGGTGCGGACATGAAAGATGATCGTGTGCAGCCGGTCAATTAGCAAGGCATTGAAACTACGGAATCTTTTCTGTTGATAACCACAATGTCCTAGGTGGTGGGCATCGCGCACAACATCCTTGCTTCCGTTTTCCCCCATGTGCTATAAGGTGGCCTCCAATTTAAAGCCATGGATGTGAGCGCACACAACGCGGATCGAATCAGCGGTTGTCGGAAGGGTCAGGGCTACCTGATCGTAGCGGTAGTTATTTACCAACCTAATCACATCTCTTTTTCTTCTTAAGGAGGTAGGTCATGGGCAAGACGATGTTAGGGGTCTTCTTCGGCCTCATAATGGTCCTTGCAGGCGCGTCCGCGGCGTTGGCGCACCAGGCCGGTGGAGTCGAGGTCGGCGATTTGGAAACCGGATCGGTCGTGGGGCAGCCGTTCAAGGAATTGGATGTGGACGCGGAGTTGTACGCGATCGAGATCGGCAACCTCAAGACATGGTATCCGCCCACGACGGCGATTGACTTTAAGGTGCGAGCCGGACGGCCTGTGGTCATCAAGGTGACGAACAACTCGACCGGTGAGCATGGTTTTCTGCTGACAGCAGAGGAAACTCAATCAGCGCCGACGGTGTTAAAGGCTCAGTTGGTCTTGAAGCCAGGTGAAACCAAATATGTGGGTATCCCGACCAGCGACCTGTTCTATGCGACGCAAGGCAACATTCTGAAGTATCGCTGCCATCTGCACCCTGCCCATGTGGGTGGGAAGCTGATCATGATCAAGTAGTAAGCAGCCTTCGATCCTGTGACGAAGAGACGCCTCCGTCGCGTACAGCGGCGGAGGCGTTTTTTTAGGCGTCTTCTTCTTTTTGGCAGTCTGAGGCCGGGTCGAGCGGGACGTTTTGGCTCCCCTTGAGCTCACCAGCCACGATCAGGAGGAGAAAGCGGCTCAGTGTTGGTTCCGTATCGCGCCGTTCCTTGACGATCGTGTGCAGGTCGACGACCATCTCATCGCCATCCCACTGGGTTTCATTGATCACCCAATAGTGGCTTGCCGCGTCGGGGAATTGTCGGACAACGAATGTTTCGACGATGCTTCCGATATCGCCCGTGCTGGCCAGGGTCGGCGACGTCCAGGCACTTGCCAAAAGGAGGGTCCCGAGAAGAATCCATCGATAGCGCATAGCATTACCTCGCTCGCGCGGTGAGGGGCAGATCTGCTACCCGTTGATTCTACTGCGTCAATGAAGAGAAAGCCACAAAAGGATGCATTCGATAGGAAGATCGCCATAATGCACGAGCCCTGCTTCTGAGTACGAAGCAGGGCTCGTGTGAGATGATGAGCGCTCTACGGCTAGTTCCGAACCCCGCTCCATACCTTTGCGGCATCGATGGTTTTGTCCGGATTGAGCGTCCGTGCCTTTTCCAAAAGAACATCCGTCGTCTCTGGATACGCCGGATCTGAAATGCAGCAATTGTCGACCGGGCAAACAGCGGCGCATTGCGGTTCATCGAAATGTCCGACGCACTCGGTGCAGCGGTCATGGGTGATCACGTAGATGTTATCGCCCACTCCCTGGCCGTCCCCCACATGGTTGCCCTTGGATTCCGCATCGCTGCGAGTTTCGAAGATCGCCTCGTTCGGACATTCGGGCAGGCAGGCCCCACAGGAGATGCATTCGTCGGTAATCAGCAGTGCCATGACCCTTGCCTCCTTCTCACTTCAAGAGCTTAGGAACTAGGTTGACAAGATTGCGACGCCACGACATATTGCGTGGCGCAATAAGGCGTCATTCTAGTCTGTCGCTCTTTTCCAAGTCAACAGAACGGCGTCGGATAAGAAGGCCTAGATTCCCTGTTATCATGGGCCTTTGGGCCCACATTGCCTCCGGTGATCGCGGTGCTTGTCATGGCCATTCAGCCCGTCTCGGCAGATCAAAAAAAGAAGCGGATCATCATGATGATCCTGCTGGCGGTCTTGCTGATGAGCGTGTCGATGTTCCTTGTCCAGCGGGAGGAGACAAAAACCATCATCATTGCATTTCCAAACGGCGTCGAAATTGAAGCGGACGTCGCCGATACACCGGAAAAGTTGCTCTTCGGCATGGCCTTTCAGGATGCGTTGCCACCGAACGGCGGAATGATTTATATCTTCGAGTCGACCGGTCCTCATCGTGTGACGACCAAGGAATACCGGTTCCCCGTAGACATGATTTGGGTGGATGAGAGCCGCCATATCCTCTCTGTCGATGAGAACGTTCCGCCCTGTAAGCTGGAAACGTGTCCCTGGCATGGCTCGACGTCTCCGTCCGTGCGGTACCTGATCCAGACTATAGCGGGGTTCGTCAAGGAGGCAGGTGTGGAGGTCGGCGGCGAGCTAAAATACACACTTCGCATGTGAGTACGGAAGATGAGATGTAGTGGCAGTTTCCTAGGAGGTGAGGACACACGTGGCTATTGAAGGCTTCCAAGCCGTAGCTAAGGTTGAGGACGTGCCTCCAGGGCAATCCAAAGTCGTGACGCTGAACGATCGCACGATCGCCCTGTTCAATGTCGACGGAAAAGTCTACGCCATTCATAACCTGTGTCCGCATGAAGGGGGGCCGCTAGGTGAAGGGCGCGTGAAAGGCTTTGTCGTGTCCTGTCCATGGCACGACCTTGCCTTCGATATTCGTAATGGCCAAGGCACCGACGGGGGCGGCTATTGCGTCGGCAGCTATGATGTTCGTGTCGAGGGCGGCGACATCTATGTCGGCCCGCGGCGCAAGAGTTAGCGCTTGCGCCGCGCTCATGGGTGAACATGCCTGACCTCAAGAATGAATTGTATGACGAGGACAAGGTCATTCACGCGACGCTCGATCGACCGATCGACATTCACCTCTGGGAGGATCGCACCAGGGGGGAGCTTTGGATTGCCAACTATGATGTTTCCGCCTTAGCGCTCTTGAGCGACGACTACCTGCGCGTGGCTGGTAACAATGCAGTCGACAACGGACAACGGACCTTTGAATTCAAGGCGCTGAAACCGGGAACGTTCGAAGTCGTGTTCGAAAAACGTATGGGCTGGAAGTTCACCGCCGAAGACCGCCGGGTGTTTCACGTCACGGTGTCCGCCGAGAGGAGCGTGTGATTGTGCCTGAGACGGCGTTTATCAACGGCCGGTTCCTACCTTTGGCTGAAGCGTCGGTGTCCATCGAGGATCGCGGCTTTCAATTCGGCGACGGCGTCTACGAAGTCATCCGCACCTATCGAGGCCGCCCATTCAAGCCGGAAGCGCACATTGCCCGTTTAAACCGAAGTGCCGAGGCCATCGGTCTCCGTCAGCCCTATTCTCTTGAACGGTGGGTCGGATGCATCAGCGAAGGCCTCCGGCTGGCTGCTTTTTCGGAAGCCAAAATCTATGTGCAGATCACCCGAGGTGCCGCCCCCCGCGACCATGCCTATGCGCAAGACCTAGAGCCGACGATCGTGATGACCATTCGCGATCTGCACCCGGTTGCTGTCGCAATACAGGCGGCTGGCGTCGATGCCATGACCATTGAAGATCTGCGCTGGGGCCGTTGCGATATTAAAAGCATCAATTTGCTGGCCAATGTGCTTGCGCGTCAGCAGGCGAAGCAAGCCGGCGTCTTCGAAGCCATCCTCGTGAGAAACGGGGAGGTAGCGGAAGGCGCGGTGAGCAATGTGATCGTTGTGGAAGGCGGCACGCTCATCACGGCCCCCGAAGGGCCTCGCATACTTTCAGGTGTGACGCGAGAGGTGGTTCTCGCGCTCGCCCGACAGGAAGGAATGGAGATACAAGAAAGGTACCCTTCACAGAAGCAGCTCTATGGTGCCTCTGAGGTGTTCTTGACCGGAACGACGGTTGAGGTATTGCCCGTCGTACGGATCGATGGACAGCCCATCGGCGGCGGCCAGCCCGGTCCCGTCACCCGCAGCCTGGCCAAGCGGTTTGTCGCGCAAACAGGATAGCCTGCCTCTTGCTTTGGTGATGATGAAATGTTAAGGTTCGACCTCCGGAAAGTGGGCTCAGGCCCACTTTTTTGTTTGGGTTACAGCATCAGCCAGACAAGCGGGGCCAGGTGTGTTGGTGAAGGAGTCCCGATCAGTCGTTGACCGCATCAGTGAGACCGTGTCCCCCATCTTATGGACGTTGGGCCTGGAATTGGCGGATGTCGTCTGCGTGGGGCAAGGGTCCCGTTCGGTCGTACGGGTCTTCATCGATAAACCGGAAGGCGTCACGCTGGCTGATTGCGAGCGCGCTCACAAGGCGCTCGGTCCTGCGCTTGACGTGGCAGATCCCTTTCCTCACGCCTACACGCTGGAAGTCTCCTCCCCGGGTCTTGATCGCCCCTTCAAACGGATTCAGGATTATCGCCGGGCCATTGGAAAGCGGGTGACGGTGAAGCTCAGGGAGCCTCTTGCCGGGCAATGGCGTCTGGTGGGAACATTGACCGGCGTGACGGACGACTCCGTGACCCTGGAGGTCAGCGAGCCTCCGCCGGAGCGCACGGTAACATTGGAACAGAAGTGGATCGGCGAGGCGAAGCGGCTGTTGACCTGGTAAGCATCGGACGCAGGGGAGTGGAGAGCGAATCATGAACCGAGAACTGATCTCCGTCATCGACGAAATCGGCCGGCAAAAGGGCATCGATAAGACCAAAGTGATCGGGGCGATCGAAGCTGCCCTGCAGACCGCTGCAAAGAAGCGGTTCGGCCAGGCAGAAAACATTCAGGTCGAGATCGACTCGAAGACGGGAGAAATATCGGTCGTCTCCAAGAAGATCATCGTCGAGTCGGTCAGTAATCCTAAAGCCGAAATCTCCCTGAAGGAAGCGCGCGCCTATGACAGTGAAGCGGAAATCGGAGATGAGATCGGCTCGCTCATTGAAATGGATGAATTGGGCCGAATTGCCGCGCAAACGGCCAAGCAAGTCATCTTTCAAAAGGTTCGTGAAGCGGAATGGGAGGCGGTCCAGAAAGAGTATTCCACCCGGCAAGGTGATCTCGTCAACGGCATCATTCTCGGAATGGAGCGCCGCAATTACCTCGTGGATTTAGGCAAGACCGAAGCGATTCTTCCCATCCAGGAGCAGATCCCTCGCGAAACCTACCGCCGGGGTGATCGAGTCAAAGCCATGTTGCTGGAAGTCCGGCGGACGCCCAAAGATGTGCAAGTCATTCTGACGCGGAGCCATCCCCAATTCGTCTCGAAGCTGTTCGAGTTGGAGGTGCCCGAGGTCATGGAGAAGATCGTGGAGATCAAGGCGGTAGTCCGGGAGCCTGGTGATCGTACAAAGATCGCCGTCACTTCCCGCGAAAAGGCGGTCGATCCGGTCGGCGCCTGCGTGGGCATCAAGGGCTCGCGTGTTCAAGCGGTTGTGCGCGAACTGCGAGGAGAAAAAATCGATATCATCACCTGGACCTCCGATCCCCGAGTGTTCATCGCTGAAGCGTTGAACCCGGCGACCATCGAAAAGGTTGGCGTTGACGAAGAAAAGAAATCGGCTCTGGTCGTCGTGGCGGATTCACAGTTGTCGCTGGCCATCGGGAAGAATGGACAAAACGTCCGGCTGGCGGCCCGTCTGACCGGTTGGAAAATCGACATCATCAGTGCCACAGAATACGAAAAGGAAAAGGCCGAGCGAGACAAGGAAATCAAGGCGGCACTGGCCGAAGAAGCCGAAGCACAACGGCAGCAGGAAGAGGCCCGTCAACAGGAAAAGGCCCAACAAGAGGCGGAAGGGTAACGAATTCAGCGTATGCGTGTGTACGAACTGGCCAAGCAGCTGGGGATGGAAAATCGGGATCTCATCCCGGAACTCAAGCGACTGGGAATTTCCGTGGCCTCGCACAGTAGCGCCCTGGAAACGGACGCAGTGCAAAAGGCCCTCGAGAAGCTGGGACCCAGGCAGAAATCGTCGGTCAAGAGCACCGATGCGGGACGCGTGGAAAGACACAGGGATGCTGAGGGAGGGAGCCACCATCCAGGGGCAGCCAAAGCTGCCGGCTCCCATGCTACGGCAGAAGAGGTTAAACCGGATAAACGCCGCATTCTCATCAAGCGCAAACGCGTCGATGAAGCACCTTCCGAAGAACCTGTACCTTTAGGACATGAACCTCTTGCCGCCCATCCTGCGGAAGCGGCTCTTCCGCCGATGTCCCCGCTGCATCCGGGGGCGGAACCCCCCGCGGTGCATCACGAACCGCATGCTCCCAGTGCTGCGCCCCTCACGACCGAGCCGCCTGTCACGAAACCTATCGCTCCGCCAAGTCCTGAAGCGCTGTCCGGTAAGAAAAAGGTTCTCGAGGAGCTTCAGACCGAGGGGTTGAAAGACAAGCTCAAGAAAGTTCGTAAGCCGGGGCGGCCTCGAGAAGAGGACGAAGTGCGCGTGCGGGAGGATGCCGCCCGCTGGCAGGACCTTCGGGCGATCCCTGTTCAACGGCGTGATGATCGCAGTAAGCACGTCCATCACAGTACGCCGGCGGAGATCACCAAGCCGCGAAAAAAGAGCGTCAAGCTGACTCCGGGCATGACCGTAAAGGAATTTGCGGGGTTGATCGGCCAACGGCCCGCAGACATCGTGCGCAAGCTCATGGACATGGGGCAAATGCTGACGTTCAATCAGCCGATGCACGTCGAGGCGGCTTCCATGATCGCGGAAGAGACCGGAATCAAGATCGAGATTGCCGTGGAAAAAGCGGCCGAAGATCTGCTTGAGGACATCACTCAAGTGCAGGGCGAGATCCAGCTCGAACCCCGGCCGCCGGTTGTGACGATCATGGGCCATGTCGACCATGGCAAAACGTCGTTGTTGGACGCGATTCGAGAAACGAAAGTCGCGGAAGGTGAGGCGGGAGGCATCACCCAGCACATCGGCGCCTATACCGTCACCGTCCATGACAAGCAAGTGACGTTTCTCGACACGCCGGGCCACGAGGCCTTCACGGCCATGCGTGCCCGCGGCGCCAAGGTCACGGATATTGTCATCTTGGTCGTGGCTGCCGACGACGGCGTCATGCCTCAGACCGTGGAAGCGATTCATCATGCCAAAGCGGCTGGCGTTCCACTCATCGTCGCGATCAATAAGATTGATAAGCCCAGCGCCAATCCTGACCGGGTGCGCAATGCACTCTCCGAGCATGGCTTGATCTCAGAGGCATGGGGCGGGGATACGATCATGGTGGAAGTATCGGCCAAACAAAAAACCGGTCTTGATCAGCTCCTTGAAATGATCCTGCTCCAAGCTGAAGTCCTCGAATTGAAGGCGGATCCACATCAGCTCGCGAAAGGCGCCGTCGTCGAGGCCAAACTCGAGCGCGGTCGAGGTCCCGTTGCCACCGTGCTGGTGCAGAACGGCACGCTGCACGTGGGTGACGCGTTTGTGGTCGGTGCGTTCAGCGGCAAAGTACGCGCCTTGATCGGCCATACCGGCGCGAAGGTGCAACAGGCCGGTCCTTCTGTTCCTGTCGAGGTGATCGGAATGCCCGGTGTGCCGTCGGCTGGCGACGTGTTCCAGGCGGTGAAAGACGAGCGGATCGCCCGCGAAATCGCCGAAGATCGGGCGCGCAAGCAGCGGGCAGCCGAATTGGCCGGCGCCGGCAAGGTCTCGCTCGACGACCTGTTTGCCAAGATTCAAGAAGGATCTGTCAAGGAATTGTCGTTGGTCATCAAGGCGGACGTTCAAGGGTCATCAGAAGCGCTGGCCACGGCCGTTGAAAAGCTTCCGACAGACGTCGTGAAACTCCGGGTGATCCACAATGGTGTTGGTGGGATCACGGAATCTGATGTCCTTCTCGCAGCGGCTTCGAACGCGATCATCATCGGATTCAACATCCGACCCGAGCCTAAGGCCTCAGACCTTGCAGAGAAGGAGCACGTCGACGTCAGGCTGTACACGATTATTTATGACGCGTTGAACGACATCAAAGCGGCGATGGAAGGTCTATTAGAGCCGACGCTTAAAGAGCGGGTGCTCGGTCGGGCAGAAGTCCGTCAGGTGTTCACAGTGTCCAAGGCCGGCACGATCGCCGGCTCCTATGTGATCGACGGCACGATCACGCGCGCGAGTGCCGGCGTGCGGGTGATCCGCGACAACGTGGTAGTCTATCAAGGAAAATTGGGGTCCCTCCGTCGCTTCAAGGACGACGTCCGTGAGGTTCAGCAGGGGTATGAGTGCGGCATCGGGGTTGAAAATTTCAGCGACATCAAAGCCGGCGATGTGATTGAAGCGTACGCCATCGACAAGATTGCGGCAAAACTGTGATCAGAATGTTGAACGACGGGTGTCCCGACGCCTGCCGTATCATCGGCAGGCATGAGCCGGTCCCATCGTGAGCGCCATCGTCGGACTCTGCACGGTTGAGCTCTTCATCGCCGATAGTCAATCGTTGAAAGACAAGCGGCAGGTGCTATTGAGTCTTAAAGACAGGCTGCGCCAGAAATTCAATCTGTCTGTCGCCGAAATCGAGGGGCAGGATTTGTGGCAGAAAGGGGTGCTGGCCTTAGCCTGCGTTGCCAATGACGGCCGACACGTGAACCAAGTGTTGGATCAGGCGCTGAACCTGGTCAAAAGTCAGACCCTAGTCGAGATCGTCCAGTCTCGAATCGAGTTGTTGTGACGGTGCAAGGGCTGGTCATGAGCAGTGCTAGGCCGGCCAAGGGAGCTGGGCGATGTCCAAAACGGGATACAGTCGGGCCGATCGCGTGGCCGATCAGATTCGCATGGAGGTGGCCGATATCCTCATGCGAAGGATCAAAGATCCGCGTGTCCGCTCAGTGACCGTCACGGACGTCCAATTGACGAACGATTTGCGCATCGCTCGGATTTTTGTCACGGCATTGGGCAGTGAGGCTGAAACAAAGGATGTATTCGCAGGACTCAGCAAGGCCAGCGGCTTTGTTCGAAACGAATTGGGGCGACGGTTGACGCTGCGCTATCTGCCCGAGGTGGTGTTTGTCAAGGACGTAAGCGGACCGCGCGGTGATCGGGTCTTGCAGCTGTTGAATGAACTTCACGAGAAAGCGGATGCCTCGGAAGACCATCCGTCGTAGGTCTCGATACGGATGACCGTAACCGATGCAAAATGCGAGGTGATGGACGGCGTTCTTGCGGTGAACAAGGAAGCCGGTTGGACTTCCCACGATGTGGTCGCAAAGGTCCGACAAGTGCTCGGAGGAGCAAAGGTCGGCCATGGGGGGACCTTAGATCCCGCTGCCACCGGCCTGCTGCCATTGTTGATCGGTAAGGGCACTCGCATTGCGGAATATCTCGTACACTGGGACAAGGAGTACCGCGCTCAGCTGCGGTTGGGCGAGACCACCGATACGCTGGATGCCACAGGGATCATCCTTGAGCGGCAGTCGACTGAACATCTTACCCGCGGAGCGATCTGTGAAGCTGTGTCGAAGTTTCGGGGAGAAATTCAACAGATGCCTCCGATGTATTCGGCGGTGAAAGTCGAAGGGGTGCCGTTGTATCGTTCGGCTCGTGCGGGAAAAACGATTGCTCGCGAAGCCCGGACGGTGATCATTCATGCGTTGGAGGTTCTTGATGTCGCCGGTCAAGACGTTACGCTTCGGGTGGTCTGTTCCAAGGGCACGTACATTCGGACGCTCTGCGCCGATATCGGCAGTGTGTTGGGAGTGGGCGGCCACCTGCATGCTTTGGAGCGAACCCGCGTCGGTCCGCTCGCGCTGGATCGGACCTTGACGGTGAATGAGATCGTCCGCTGCCAGCGTCTCGGTGAGTTAGCAGCGCACGTCTCCTCTCTGGACGAGGTGCTCTGTGATCTTCCGGCGCTCGTGGTTGACCGCCGGGCGGCGGAGCGCGTGTGTCATGGGGCGCCAATCGGATGGTCGAATGTCCTGTCCGTCAAGGACGGCGAGATTCAGCGCAAAGCGGAAATGCCTGTGCGTCTTCACGACGACAATGGGCGGTTGTTGGCTGTGGGAAGGCTCTCACCGCAAGGTGTCGATCGGATTACGATCGAGAAAGTCCTCGCCACGGACTTGAGGTAGCAGTCGAGAAAAGGGGGGAGAATCAATATGGCCTTGTTGAAAGACGCGAAGGCGGATTTGATCAAACGATACCAGCAACATGACAGCGATTCCGGCTCGCCGGAGGTTCAGATTGCTGTGTTGACGAACCGGATCAGTTATTTGACAGAGCATTTTAAGCTCCATAAGAAGGACCACCACTCCCGGCGGGGCCTTTTGCAGCTTGTCGGGCGTCGAAGAAGGTTGCTGGACTATCTTCGCGACATCGACGATGCACGGTACCGGGCGGTGATCGAGCGATTGGGCATTCGAAAGTAATCGAAAACCTGCTGTCGCGCACGGCGACGGCAGGCATCCGTCGCACAGGTGAACACTGACATACGCTCATCGAACAATGAGGAATGTGGAATGTTAAGTGGAGGATTTGCCTCATTCATCATTCAACATTCTAAATTCAACATTGCGTTCGAGCGTATTTCTGTGGGCATCTGTGGGGCATAACATGAGGAGACCATAGATGGCACACGTCGTTGAACTTGACGTCGCCGGCCGGACGCTCAGGCTGGAGACGGGTCGGGTCGCCAAACAGGCGGACGGCTCAATTTGGGCGCAGTACGGAGACACGGTTGTTCTCGCCACCGCAGTCGCATCGCAAAACGCCAAACCGGGAGTGGACTTTCTTCCGCTGACGGTTGACTACCAGGAAAAAGCCTATGCCGCGGGGAAAATTCCGGGAGGCTATTTCAAGCGCGAAGGGCGCCCATCGGAAAAGGAGGTGCTCACGAGCCGCTTGATCGATCGACCACTTCGTCCGTTGTTCCCTGAGGGCTACTACTTCGAAACGCAAGTGATTGCTTCCGTGCTGTCCTCCGACAAGACTGGCTCCTCGGATGTCATAGGAATCACCGCCGCTTCGGCTGCACTTGTCGTCTCCGATATTCCGTTCCTGGGTCCCATTGCCGGCGTGAAGATCGGCCGCGTCAACGGTCAATTCATTGTGAATCCCGATCTGGAAACATTGAAGGGCAGCGAGCTTGATCTGGTTGTGGCGGGAACGGCCGATGCGGTCATGATGGTAGAAGCGGGGGCGAACGAACTACCCGAAGCGACGATGCTGGAAGCCATCGAACTGGCTCATGCGGAAATCAAGAAGATCGTCGCTAAAATCAATGAGCTGCGCGTGTTGTCCGGGAATAAGCCGAAACGGGCGGTTGTGACCGAGGAGATTGCTCCTGATGTGGCAACGCAGGTGAAGGCCCTCGTGGCCCCGGGCATTCGAGATGCGATCATGATTCCCAACAAGACCGCGCGGCAGGAACGGCTCGATTTGCTCCTCAAAGATGCCATTGAAAAGCTCAAACAGCCGGAAAATCCCAATCGGGAGCGCCATGTCAAAATTGTGTTCCATGGGTTGGAGTACACCGAAGTCCGCAATATGATCTTAGAGAAGGGATCACGTGCCGACGGCCGCGGACCCGCGGATATTCGGCCGATCACCTCGGAGGTCGGCGTGCTGCCGCGGACCCATGGCTCCGCATTGTTTACCCGAGGCGAAACGCAAAGTCTTGCGGTGGTCACATTGGGAACCACAGACGATGAGCAACGGATCGATGCGTTGGAGGGTGAATACACTCGAACGTTCATGCTGCATTACAATTTTCCGCCTTTCAGCGTGGGCGAAGCCAGGCCGCTGCGTTCGCCCGGTCGCCGCGAGGTTGGCCATGGTGCGCTCGCGGAACGAGCCCTGAAGCCGGTGATTCCCACCAAAGACCACTTCCCATACACGCTGCGCATCGTCTCCGACATTCTTGAGTCGAACGGCTCATCATCCATGGCCACAGTGTGCGGCGGGACACTGGCGATGATGGATGCCGGAGTGCCGATCAAGGAGCCGGTGGCAGGCATTGCCATGGGGCTGATCAAGGAAGAGGATCGCGTCATGATCTTGTCCGATATTCTCGGATTGGAAGATCACCTCGGCGACATGGATTTCAAGGTCTGCGGCACCAAACGTGGTGTGACGGCCCTCCAGATGGATATCAAGATCGGCGGCATCACGCCGGCCCTGATGCATCAGGCACTGGAGCAAGCGAAGGTCGGCCGCTTACACATTCTCAGCTGTATGCAGAAAGCCCTCGAGACGCCGAGAGCCAATATGTCGGCGTTCGCGCCTCGCATTTTCACCATGAAGGTGAAGCAGGACAAGATCCGCGAAGTGATCGGTCCGGGTGGGAAGACCATTCGGGGCATTCAGCAGGATTGCGGTGTCAAGATCAACATCGAGGATAGCGGCGTCGTCACAATCGCTTCGGTGGACAGCGCATCGCTGGAAAAAGCCAAGGAGATGGTGAATCGAATTGTTGAAGAGGTCGAAATCGGCAAGACCTATCTCGGTACCGTGCGGAAGATCATGGATTTTGGCGCTTTCGTCGAGGTCCTGCCGGGTACCGATGGATTGGTGCACATCTCCCAATTGGCGCATCATCGCGTCAAGTCGGTGGCCGATGAAGTGTCGGAGGGGGATCAGATCCTTGTGAAAGTGCTCGAGATCGACCGTCAGGGCAAGATTCGCCTCAGCCGCAAGGAAACCATGCCGGCTCCTACCGGTGCGGGAACCAAAGACCAGACCTCCGGGTAAGCATCTTGTACCGCAAGCTTGTGCTGGACAATGGCATGCGGGTGGTGACTGAGCGCATTCCGACGCTCAAGTCCGTCACCGTCGGCATCTGGGTCAATACCGGATCGCGCGACGAGCAACCTGCACAAGCCGGCTACTCCCATTTCATCGAGCATATGTTCTTCAAGGGGACGCGATCGCGTTCAGCCACCGAGATTTCGCGTGAAATCGACGGCCTCGGCGGCGAAATGAATGCCTTTACGACACGGGAAACAACGACTTTCTACGTGAAGGTTCTTGATCAACAACTCCAACAGGCTCTCGAGTTACTGGCTGACCTATTTCACCATTCTCGATTCGACTCCAAGGAAGTTGAAAAGGAAAAACAGGTCGTCCTCGAAGAAATTCGCATGGTCCAGGACGATCCGGAAGATCTCGTACAGGAACTGCACACCGGCCAAGTGCTCGGCCGCCATCCGCTCGGCCGGTCGATCTTAGGGCATGAAGAGACGATCCAAAGCCTCCGACGACCCGATCTCCTGGGGTACATCAATGCGCATTATGATCCCTCCGAAATCGTCATCGCCATTGCCGGCAATTTTGAGCAGGCGGCGGTCGAGCGGCTCGTGGCTCGATTTTTTGGAAAAAAGAAACCAGTCAGCGGCCTGTCGAGGTCGGCGCGCCGTCCCCCTGAGGTGCATGGCGGCGTGCTCGTGAAACGCAAGCCGTTGGAGCAGGTGCATCTGTGTCTGGGGCTCAAAGGAGTGGCCGCGGGGCATCGCGATCGGTACGCCGCGTACGCGCTGAACAGTGTGCTGGGTGGAAGCATGAGCTCACGGTTGTTTCAAGAAATCCGAGAAAAACGCGGCCTCGCCTACTCGATCTATTCGTTTCTTTCCGGCTACTCAGACATCGGCACCATTACAGTCTACGCGGCGACAAGGCCCAAGGAAGTCGATCGCGTCGTCGATCTGGTGTGCCGGGAAATCACACGGATCATGAGGCACGGTGTTGAACGCAAAGAACTCGAGCGGGCAAAAAACCAAATGAAAGGCAGTCTCATGCTCAGCCTTGAAAGCTCTCACAGCCGCATGAGCAAGCTCGCGAAGGATGAGCTCACCTATGGGACTCGTACCTCGTTTCAAGAGATGTTGACGCACATTGATCGCGTGAGTGTGGATCAGGTCGCTACGGTGGGACGAGAACTGTTTGGGATGAAGCATCTCGCGATCACCGGATTGGGTCCGCTTTCAGCGCGAGCACTACAAGCATACAGATGAGAATTTTCTAATAGATCGAGCAATTCTCAGAAAACAGCGGTTCCAGCATGAAACAGGTAATATTTGTAAGACATTGTTTTTTCTATCGAAGAACCGGTTTATCTAGAGATATCCACAGGCCAAACATTTCCTTGACTCGCTTTCATATTATTCAGTACGATTGGCCCGCTTTTCTATGAAGACTCTGTCACCGGCGATTGCGGCGTGAGCGTGACACAAAAGGAGGTGACAACGGTACCGCTCTCCTGATGCCGACTCGTCATTACCGTTACGTCTTTATCGTCATTAAATGAGCTGCTTTACGTGAGCTGTTTATCAGTTTATGCGTTGGTCATCTTTATGAAGGAGGGATTTGGTATGAAAAGGGTCGTACTTCTAGCCGCAGTTGCAGTGTTTTCTGTGCTCGGCTTGCTGACGGCTGAGTTTGCCTCCGCCGCGGATGCGCCGGGTGCCTCAGGACCCGCGGACCAGGTCGTTGGAGCGAAGCCGCTCAAAGGTGAAGTCACCAAGACTCTCAAGGGTCGTGTGTGGTCGCAATGGGCCGATAACCCCGACGGCGAACTCCTCTTCGGGATTCAATATTGGAATACCGGTGAACCAGCATCCGGAACGCCTACCGGCCGTTCTTCGACTGACCTCGATGTGAAGCCGCCCGATCCATTGTTTGTGTGCTGCGCTTGGGGATTTGTCGGCGGCACCGAAAAGAATAATCCCTACGCCGGCTGGTATCATGCCGCCACCACGGTTCGTCTTGCAGTGAAGGACAAGGCATTGATGGATCAGATCATCAAGGCTTCTCAGGAACTGGTGGCGATGGAAGTGAGCCTGGATGGCCGGACGATCACCGGATTTAAAGTGCTGAAGTAATCGACTTCGGCGAAAATCATTCTTTCTTTCATGCTGTTGAAGGAGGATGCGATTATGAAGTTTCATACGAAAGGCTGGGCCCTCGCGGC
>DATIGH010000203.1:0-3396 GCA_035454845.1 Nitrospira sp. | reverse complement strand
GCCTTGAAGGCTCCGTGGGTCAGGAGGTGATACATGCCCGCGGCGTACGCGCCCAGCCCGCAGGCCATCATCATGTATCCCAGCTGGCTCATGGTCGAGTAGGCAACGATCCGCTTGATGTCTGTTTGCGTCAGCGCGATCGAGGCCCCCAACACCATGGTCATGGCGCCCACGACGGCGACGACGGACATGGCGGCCGGTGACGCGTTGTACAGAGGAGCGAGCCTCGCCACCATAAAGACACCCGCGGTCACCATCGTGGCGGCGTGAATGAGGGCAGAGATCGGCGTCGGGCCTTCCATGGCGTCGGGCAGCCACACATGCAGCGGGAACTGAGCGGATTTTCCGACAGCGCCGATGAAGAGAAGCAGGCACATCGTGGTTACGGCCGAAACTTCGAGGCTGCCGCCGAACGGCTCGAGCAGGTTGAGGAGGGTTCCCGCCTCGCGACCGACGTTGGCAAAGACGGCGGAATAATCCAAGGAGCCGAATGTGATGAACACGAGCAGCAGGCCCAGAAGAAATCCAAAATCTCCTACCCGATTGACGATGAACGCCTTCGTGGCGGCCGCGCAGGCCGACGGGCGTTCGTACCAGTGCCCGATCAGCAGGTAGGAACAGAGGCCGACGGCTTCCCAAAAGACAAACAGCTGCAGGAAATTGTCCGCCAGCACCAGCATCAGCATGGAAAACGTGAACAGGGCGATATAGCTGAAAAAGCGCGCGTATCCAGGGTCGCCCTGCATGTAACCGATCGTGTAGATGTGGACAAGGGCGCTCACGATGGTGACGAGCAACAACATCACCGACGTCAGGCGGTCAATCGTGAGGCCGATATGGATGTCGAGGGTGCCGGACGTCAGCCAGGTGTAGAGGCGAAACGTAGAATGGTGCCCGCCTGCGACGTCGAGGTAGGCGAGGACCGCTATGCCAAACGAAAGGATGATGGCGGGAACCGCCACGAAGTGGGCCTTGTCCCTGATCCAATGCCCGAAAATCCCGAGAATCAGGAAGGAAGCCAACGGCAGCAATGGAATGAGTTCGTAGGTCATTAGATCGTTTCTCGTCGCAGGTCACTCGTGAAGCGCAATCGAGAATGCTCCGCCTTCATTGCCTGCAAACGACGCTTCACGCTTCACGAACGACGGCATCCTTACCATTTCAACAATTGAAATTCATCCACGTTGATTGTGGACTTTGCCCGATGCAAGGCGATGATGATCGCCAGGCCGACCGCTACCTCAGCCGCGGCGACGGTCAGTGCGAAAAACACAAAGACCTGGCCGGCGATGTTGTGAAGCGATTGTGAAAATGCGACGAAGTTAATGTTGGTGGCGTTCAGCATCAACTCCACCGACAGCAGGATGATGATGATGTTGCGCCGGATCAAGACGCCGACGAGCCCGGTCAGGAAGACGATTGCGCTCAGCACAAGATAGTAGGAAAGCGGAATGGTCATAACGATCCAGTGATGAGTGATGAGTGAATGGTGATGAGGGGATCAGATCTCTTAAGCCGGCTGCTCATCACAGATCACCGTTCACTGTTCACCGCCAGATCCTTCTTGGCCAGCATGATGGCCCCGATCATCGCGACGAGCAGGAGCAACGACGCCACTTCGAATGGAAAGAGATACGTCGAGTACAGGACATCGCCCAAGGCCTCGGTGTTGCCCAGCCCCTCCGATACCGTCTCGGGACCAACGGGTCCGTCCGCGAGTGGCTGTCCCTTCACCAGCGTGAGCATGACGGCTTCGAGCGCGAGGATTGACCCGACGGCGGCCGCCGCCGGCCACTGGCGGTGATAGCGGTCATCCTGTTTGAGGTTCAGCAGCATGACCACAAACAAATAGAGCACCAGAATCGCGCCGGCATAGACGATCACCTGCACGGCTGCCAGAAACTCTGCGTGAAGCGTCACATAGAGGCCGGCGACGTGGAAGAACATGATCAACAGAGAGAGCGCGCTGTAAATGGGATTGCGTAATGCGACGACCAGCACGGAGGAGGCGGCGATCACCAGGGCAAAGTAAAAAAAGAAGAGATGTTCCATCGTTAAGTCGGCGTTCCCGTCATTGTGAAGACGACGTTCCTTCCTCCAGCCAGACTCGCGTGGTCCTCCAACCGGTCAAGGCGATTCGTCAGTTTGGTTTCGGGGGGACGTGACTGAATGAGACATTGAAAAACGCGACGTTCGGGTGCTGCAGCTCCAGCCGCTTTTCGCGAACCGGAAAGGAACGATCGCCGATGGCGAGCAGCTGCTCTTTATTCAGGTGCAGCTGGCGCTTGTCGTACACCGACCACTCGAACTCACGGCTCATCCCAAGCGCGTCCACGGGGCAGGCGTCGACGCACATCCCGCAAAACAGGCAGCGCGTCATGTCCATGTAATACTCCTTGGCGTAGCGCTTGGTGGGCTCGCCCGGCACCTCGGCGCTGACCACGCGAATGACCCGCGACGGGCAGGCCGCTTCACAGAGATCGCACCCGACGCATTTCTCCGTGCCGTCGTCGTAGCGCAAGAGACCGAGCATGCCGCGATAGTTGTCCGGCAGCGTTCGTTTTTCGTGAGGGTATTGGACCGTAATCGGCTTATAGTGCAGCAGGTGCGACATCGTCGCCTTCATGCCGACGAGGATCTCGTAAAACGTAATGGTCTTGAGCCAGGCTATGAATTTCTGCATGTGGGCTACCAGCTTTTAGCCATCAGCGATCAGCTCTTCCCTTGCTGACGGCTGAACGCCGAGAGCTTCCTTGCTCATCCCCTCGGGAACAAATACGCCGCGATCGACGTTACCACGATGTTACCCAGCGCGATCGGCAGCATGACCTTCCACCCGAACTTCATCAGCTGGTCATACCGCAACCGTGGCAGCGTCGCACGGAGCCAGAAGAACAGAAACAGAAACGCATAGGCCTTCACCGTGAACCAGGCCAAGTTTTCGGCCCAGGCAATCCGTTCCAGGCCGATGTGAGCCAAAATTGTTCCGGGGTAGGGGGCATTCCAGCCGCCCAGGAACATGGCCGCGGCGACGCAGGATACCAACACCATATTGGCGTATTCAGCGATAAAGAAGAACGCGAAGCGCATGCCGCTGTATTCCGTGAAAAAGCCAGCCACCAATTCGCTTTCCGCTTCCGGTAGGTCGAACGGCACTCGGTTGGTTTCGGCGACGGCGGAGATGACGTACACGACGAAGGCAAAAATCTGCGGCGCCGGCAGCGCAAAGATGAACCAGTGCCAAAATCCGCCCGATTGGGCCTCGGTGATCTTCACGAGACTGAGCGAGCCTGCAAGGATCAGCACGCCGACGATGGCCAATCCGACGTTGAGTTCATAACTGATGACTTGAGCCGCGGACCGCAGTCCTCCCAAGAGCGAGTACTTGCTGTTAGA
>DATIGH010000202.1:0-8401 GCA_035454845.1 Nitrospira sp. | reverse complement strand
GGGGCAAAATCTTTATGATGGTCGACCATTTTGCTGATCCCAGACACCCCGCGCGCCGCAAGGGTCTTGATCGGTCCTGCAGAAATCGCGTTCACCCGGATGTTTCGAGGGCCAAGATCGTGGGCGAGATAGCGAACGGTGGCTTCCAAGGCAGCCTTTGCGACGCCCATGACGTTGTAGTGGGGCACTACCCGCTCCGCGCCAAGGTACGTGAGCGTGACGACGGATCCGCCGTCGGTCATCAGCCGTGCGGCCGCTCTCGTCAAGGCCACGAGCGAATAGGCGCTGACATCGAGAGCGGTGGCGAAACCTTTACGCGTCGTGTTGACGAACTGGCCCGTCAGTTCTTCGCGGGGCGCAAACGCGATCGAATGGATCAAAAAATCCAGTCTGTCGGCTTCCTTTCCCACACGGTCCATGAAGCTTTCAATCTGAGCGTCGTCGGCGGCATCGCAGGGAAACGCCTTGGAGTCGGGAAGCGTGGCCACTAATTCTTCCACATTCTCTCTCAGGCGGTCGTTTTGATAGTTGAAGAGCAGCCGCGCTCCTTGGCTGGCCGTCGATTGGGCGATGGCCCACGCAATGCTGTGTTTGTTGGCGACGCCGATGACGAGTCCTGTCTTGCCCGCTAACAGCATATGGCTCCTCGTCTTAATGCGGGAAATGGCAGCGAAACCTCGGGCGCTGAAGATAACATGATTTGCAGTTACTGTGCACCGGCTTCCTTTCGCAACCTGCGAAATGCCCTTAACATGGCTTCATAGGAATAATGTGCGTTTCGCCCGCTCGGATTGGGAAGTAGAAAGACCGGAACACCGGCCAGCCGAGCCCTGGTTGGCCCCAAATCGAGAAGCTTCATCCCGCACAGGTGAGGAAATAACCTTCGATAAATGGTCACACCAAGGAGGGCGACCGTCCGTGGCCGGTAACGCCGAATCTTACGCACGAGGGTCTTGATTCCCGCCTGGTACTCCGCAGGACACAACTCGCCGATGCCGACACTGCTCCGTTCAATAATATTGGTCAGTCCGAGCCGCCACTTGGGAAGCCGCCAATCGTCCTCATAGGTGAGCCGCTGGTCGACCAAGCCGGAATCGAAGAGAAGTTTCCAAAAACGGTTTGAGGCGCCGGCAAAATGGTGCCCAACGGCTGCCGAACGCAGCCCTGGATTGATTCCGACAAATAAGATACGGGCTTTCGGGCAGAGATGGTCTGGAAGCCGCCGCGACCGAGCCTGCACTGTAGCCATTTCGTCACACTGGTTTGGCACTGGGGCAGTTTAGTTTGGTCCGACTATTCTGCCACAGTGCGGGCGCCGGATCGACGAGGTCAGTGGCATAGTTGGATATCACTAAGCCGTTGATTTGTCGGAAGACGAGACCTGAAAGTCATTGGGCACCAAGCTTGCTCAAAGTTGACGAGTGCCCATTGAGGGGGCATACATTACAAACTAGGGAGGTAGAGTATGAAGCGTATGTTGTTCGCAGTCATGGCAGTCGCGGTGGCCATCTCCTTCAGCGCTCCTTCATTCGCCGGTGAGGAGAAGAAGGACAAGAAGGATGAGAAGAAGGGCGGCCACGTCCTCGTGTACGGCGAAGAGAAGAAGGATAAGAAGGATGAGAAGAAGGGTGGCCACATGGACACCTTCGGGGACGAGAAGAAGAAGGACGAGAAAAAGGGCGGAAAGTAATCCGTTTTTGGCGAGGCTAGCTGGCTCGAGGGGCCTTCCGCCGAAAGCGGGAGGCTCCTTTGGCAATCAGGGTCACCGGGCTCTACTCGAAATAAAGACGGATTGTAAGCCAACCATCGTCTTTGCATCACGAATCTTTCCTAGGCGAATCATTTCAAGCGCCTCCTTCAACGACATTTCGACCACCTCGAGCACCTCGTCTCTGTCCAAATTCTGGCGACCTCTGGTCAGCTCAGTCGCTCGATAGATATGGATCACCTCATCCGTGAATCCGGGGGCGGTGAAGATGCTTGAGAGCAGCTCGAGCTTTCCGGCTTGATAGCCGACTTCTTCCTCCAGTTCGCGGACCGCGCAGTGCTTCGGTTCTTCCCCATGATGAAGTTTTCCCGCAGGAATCTCATAGATAAATCCCCCCGCGGCGTGACGGAACTGTTTGATCAACACGACCGTCTCGTTGTCCTTTACCGGAACGACAGCGGCCGCGCCGGGATGACGCACGATTTCAAGATCGATCGTGACGCCGTTAGGAAGCGTCACCGTGTCGATATTTAGTGTGACGACCTTCCCGGTGTAGATATTCTTCGTCATGAAACCCCGATAGCTAATGGCTTATGGCGTATAGCGTATAGCACGAAACATCAGCTCTTGGTCTTTTTGTAGAACGGCGGCCTCACGGTGACGGCGGGAACCACTTTGCCGCGAATGTCGATTGAAATTGCCGTTCCCGGGACCGCGCAGGCAGAAGGCACGTATCCCAATCCAATGCCTTTTTGCAGCAAGGGTGAAAGATTTCCGCTGGTGACCTCTCCGATCGGTTTGGACGATTCACGATCAACAATGCGGAATCCATGACGGGGCACGGATTTCTCCAGCAGTTCGAACGCTATTAATCGACGGGCCGGTCCTTCTCGGGCCTGCACGTAGAGAGCCTGACGTCCCAGGAAGTCACCTTTGTCGAAATCCACCGTCCATGCGGCTCCTGCCTCGACGGGTGTGGTGTCTTCGCCGATGTCGTTTCCATACAACAGATATGCCATTTCCAGACGCAGCAGATCCCTGGCTCCGAGGCCTGCTGGCTTGAGGCCCTTCCGGGCCCCAGCCGCCAGTAACTGTTTCCACAACTCTGTGGCGTGGGCGGCCGGCACATTGAGCTCGTAGCCCAGCTCTCCGCTGTATCCCGTTCTCGCCACGAAGCAACTGATGCCGGCGGCGTGAGTGTCCCGGCAGTGATGCAATTTTAATTCGCCGATGCCCTCGGCGCCCGCCGCGAGGAGAATGTCCCGGGATGCCGGTCCTTGGATGGCAAGCTGGGCGAGCGCGGCGGTTTGGTCTTGTATCAGACACGGATCGTCCGTCGTTCGATGCTCGGACAGCCATGTGACGATCTTCTCCCGGTTTGAGGCGTTGACGCAGAGCAGGTACTCGGTTGCTCCCGTGCGGTACACGAAGATATCGTCTTTGATACCGCCCTTCTCGTTGCACACCATGGAATAGTGGGCCTGGCCGACCGCCAGCGTCGAAATGTGGTTCGTGGTTAATCGCTGAAGAAAGGCCAAACTCCCCTGGCCGGATACGGTGACGCGGCCCATGTGACTGACATCGAAAAGACCGGCCGTGGACCGGACGGTGTGGTATTCGTCAACCACGCTGGCGTATTGGATGGGCATCTCCCACCCTGCGAAATCCACGAGCTTGGCTCCATGGCTTCGATGCTGCTCGATGAGGGGAGTTTGTCTCACGGTGATTCAGCTGACAAACTGACAAGCTGACAAGAAGCAGGCTGACACAGACAAGACTACCGTGTCAGCTTGCTCGCCTGCCCCCTGTCAGCTAATTATTTACGACCAAGAGCGACATCCGGGCGCGAAAATAGCGCCACACTTGCCGTATAGCCGTGAAGAAAGTTTTTCCCGCCGACTGGCCCAATCTCGCCCTGTGCAAAAAACCCGGCGACAGGAATCGGCCCAACGCGTTCCTGCACCACCGTGCTGTCATGATGCGTATGTCCGAAGAGCCCTTCTCCGCGCCCACAGCAACTGAAGAGGAGGGCGCCCAGCGGCGGGTTCCGATGCTTGGCGCGGTCCGCTGCCAGAAGAACGTGCAAATCATCGCTGGCGGATTTGGCGTCTCGAAGCTGAAACTGAACCGTTTGACCTTCCTGCACGAGATCACCGATCGCGATGGCCCCCGCCTGTTGGTCTGCTCCCACGAGGTTGCGCACTAAAAAATCGCCGCGTTCGAACCGGCTGCGATGCTCATCGATGGCAATGCCGATGTGCAACACGCGATGCGCATTCCGGCGGCGGCTGCCCTCCAGGGATTCGAACACTTCTTGCAGCCGGGTCAGCGCGGGCTTCCCCCCGAGTTCGAACACCATGTTCTGCTCGGCGCGGGTCACGACGTATCGCTCTCCAATCGGACAGCAGCCCTGCGAGATCACCGTTCTGACGGCAAGGGGACCAGAGAGCTGCACTCCGACCATTCCCCCCTCAAAGACTTCTCCATTCGTGATGAGCCGATTGTCCCCTGGGCCGCGGCCGCCTCCTGCCAACCCTCCGACCGCTTGCCCGTTGGGATAGCGGTCAGCCATCATGGACAGGACATCATGGAGAGGCGTGGTGAATGGGTCCGCTAATAAGATGAATGTACTCGGCTCTGTGCTTGGGTCCGGCCATTCCGGCATATGAATTTGGTCCTGGATTTGGGAAAAGGCCAGCCGTAGCGGGATAAGCTGGACGGCGGGCAGGCAACCTACCCAGAGGGTCAACGCCGGCGCCGTTTCCAATTCCTCTCCATCGGCAATCACTCCTTCACCCGAGCATCCGAGACAGACGTCTATGGACAATTCCTCCCTGATCATCTTCGCAATGAGATCTGCTTTCCCGACATGATGAGGCGAGAAGAACACAAAGGCCAGGTGGATCCCACTTGAGCCAAGTTGCATCCGAACGGCGTCGGCGAGATCGCGGACAGCGGCCTCCGTATCGGTCTTTCGTGAAAGCGCTGAGGCAAACCGGAGTCCGGTCGCCGTCTGGCTTTGTGTCTCTTGTGTCATCATGGCGTCTTGGCGGCGGTTACACGCCGGGATTCATCCGTTCAGCGCGGTCTTTCGCAAGTTTTTTGTAATAGCGCCACATGTAGGAGTGATAGTCATCCAATTGAGCCAGGAGGTAATGCAGCTCCGTCGGATCTTCTGTTTCGAGCGCCCGCACCATTCTGGTCTTCAGGAACTCGCCAAAGGCATCGGTTTTCTCAACGGCCGTCAACAGACGCAGGCCGCCACCGATTTGATATTCGTTCATTCGGTCCTCCCATTGTGACGCGGCGTGAGAATAGCGACCAGACTGATGAAAATGCAAGCGCTTCACTCAGCATGTGTTCTGGTGCGCGATGCGAGAATATCGCGGAGTCGCGCGAGCGAAATGGCCTCGACCTTGTAACCATCGCGTCCGACGACCGTCGTGGCCATGGTCAATGCATTCAAAATCGCCTCTTCCGTCGCTTCGACCGTCGCGGTGATGACCGGATTCATGTGAGTGTCCGCAAGGTGGGTGAGAGAAAAAGTTGGCTCCGCGGGATAGTGGGGAATAATGTTCGCCGTGGAGAAGGCGAGGATGAAGTCGCCGCTGCTATGGCGAGCGGTTGAGCCCGTCCGCGCCAGCCCCAAGGCGGCCCGCTTTGCGAGCCTGCTGAGTTGTCTTGCATCGAGGGGCGCATCGGTCGCAACGATAATAATGATCGAGCCCTCGCTTTGCCCGGGTTGCACGGCCGCCGCTGCGACAGAGGAGGCAGCGTCGTATAACCGGCCGACGGGAACGCCGGCGACCATCAACTCCGGTCTACGGCCATGATTGGCATTCACAAGGATGCCAACCGTATACCCGCCCTCTTTGTCAGAGAGCTTCCGTGATGCGGTGCCGATTCCTCCCTTAAATCCGTAGGACACCATGCCGGTGCCGGCTCCGACCGTCCCTTCCGTCACGGGACCGCTCGTCGCACCGTTGAGGGCTGCAACTACGTCGGCTTCGGAAACGTGCCGGCCCTGGATATCGTTGAGGCGTCCGTCGTCGCATTCGGCGACCACCGGCGTTAACGTATCATCCGTTATGCCGATCTCCGGATACCGCCCGATCATCCAGGTCATGAGACCGTTGGCCACGCGAGGCACGTTCAACGTGTTGGTGAGCGCGATCGGGTACTCCAAAAATCCCGCCTCGCTCACCCACGCCAGTCCGGTCATCTCGCCCGTCCCATTGAGAACAAACGAGCCTGCCGGAACTTTCTGATGCCACACGTCATCGCGCGGAATGACAACCGTCACGCCTGTCCGAACGGGACCAAGCCCGGGCTTCAGCGCCCCTTCGCCGGATATCAGCGTCGTGTGCCCGACCTTCACCCCTGACACGTCCGTAATCGCATTGAGGGGGCCACTCGCGTAGGTTCCGATCACGATGCCGAGATCGCGCGCCCGGACGCGCGGTTCTTCCTTGTCGCTCGCGTGGGCCGCAACACAGGATAACGCCAGACAGTACAGCGCCAGCATCACCGCGTATCGGAACCCGGATCCAGGGAAGGTCATGTGGCTGATCGTAAAGGTGATAGAGCGGAATTATAGCGGCCTCGGACTCAGGCGGCAATTCGGGGCCAGCGGTTCACCGGAATGACGATTAGAACGGATAAGGATGAAACGTTCGGTCTGTGACGTGCCTCAAAAAGCTATGCTGAATCACCACGCCATTCGAGTCATAAAAGACCTCGAAGGCGTCCGTCCCGAATCCTGTACGAGAGAAGATGAGATCGGGATCCACGGGAGACCAGGGTCTGGCCAACCAGCCGAGATTGACTCGAGCATATTTCATGTCGAGGAAGCGATAGATCGACACCATTCCCGTGTTTGAATTGCCGATCGAATCGGGCGAACCCAGCCTGTCCACGACTTCCGGCAAGGTCGTTTGACCCGGAATGATGAAGGCGACGTCATCCGGAGTCAGGGGAGTATTCAAAGTGATGCGCACCACGTTGCAGGCCGAAAAGTGGGCGCCGATGAAAACAACTGACAAGAAAGCAGCGAGTCGTGCGTGCGAGCGCAGCATGCTAGTCTCCGAATGGCCAGAAGCGGAATTCCAAATTGTCGGTGCGCTTGGAGGAGATCACTTCTTCCACAATGCCATTTTGATTGAGCATGACAAAGAGATCATCACCCTTGATGGACACACGAGAGAAATTGACGACGATGAGCAGCAAGCTTCCGACCTTGCCGTCATAGCGGTAATACTGATACACGTCCCGCCCGTTGAGCGGTAGCACCCGATCCGGGGCTCCCAAGAGCGTCAGCACCTCGTTTTTTGTCGTGACGCCCTTCTTGATCGAGTCAATGACCTCTGTTTTGATGTCGTCGCCGAGTGTGCCTCGGCTGAAGGCGCAGCCATGAATGGCGATGGCTGTGACCACAAGCAAGAGGAAAAGATGAACGATGCGCATACATGCTCCTTCGGTTATGAATCCGTAGAACTGTGCCCTTGAGGGTCCCGGACGAGTACAAAATCTTGTTCGAACACCTTATAGGTGGAAGGCGACAAACCAAGGCGCTGGTACACCATTTGAGCCGTCCGGTTATCCTGCTCCACGTACAGCCTCACGCCGCAGATGTTCGGTGCGGCCTTGGCCGAAGCCATGACCGCATCGTGCATTCGACGAAAGACGCCCCGGCGGCGCCAGGCGGGGTCGACGTAGACGCTTTGAATCCACCAAAAGACCCCATTGCGCCAGTCGCTCCATTCGTACGTGATCATGAGTTGTCCGACGAGCCGTGGCCGCTCGGTTTCTCGGACTTCGGCTACCATGAAGAATCCAAGCGAGGGGGTACAGAGCAACGACAGAGTCCCTTCCCGTAGCCTCGCCTCGTCAAGCCGCCGCTGTTCCGTTTCCCAGGCCATTGCGGCACTGAAGGCGACAAGTGAATCTACATCATCTTGGATGGCCGGTCGGACGGTTAGCTGGTGCGACAGATCCATTCCCTTACGCCGTCGCTTTTGGAGCTCCAAGCCAGCCCTCCGCGGGCTTGTAGAAGCCGGCAGAGAATTCCATTTTCATCGCGTCTTCCGGGAGGAGATTGAGAGGGCGGACATGCTGTTGCGGGACAAAGGCCAGGTATCCGGTGAACGGATGTATCGCAGTCGGCACGAACACCATTAGCAACGTGGAAGCGGGGTCGACCTGGACCGGCCGCGGCGCCAGTCCCATGACGAATCCCAAGGCCCAGATTCCATCGCGCGGGAAGGGGAAGGCGATAACGGTACTCCGGCCGAAGCGTGAGCGAAATTGAAACAGGTCAGTCATGCCTTTGATGGTGAGATAGATGCTGCGAACCAGCGGTATCTGCGTGATCCAACGTTCCATTGCGGTAATGATCCGACTTCCCAGCACGTGGGTGGCGAAAGCACCGGCGGTCAGGACAAGCAGGACAAAAAGAAGGACCCCGATGAACGGAGTGGCGATCGCCGCGGCGGGACCGGAAACGTCGGGAATCGCGCGATAGACGGCGGACAGAAGCCCGGAGAGGATCAGAAATGTGGCCCAAGTGGGCACAAGCACCAGCAAGCCGGTTAAAAAATACCTGGAGAGCGTCTTCATGGTCTGTCTTCGTAGGAAAGTGTGGCCACCGGTCTAGTGTAACAGAAACGCCTGTTGATTGGATGTATGAAGGCGGTC
>DATIGH010000201.1:0-9813 GCA_035454845.1 Nitrospira sp. | reverse complement strand
GCGGGCGGCGGTTGCGAGTGCCGGTCCAGGAATTCCTTCAGCTTTTTGAAATCTTCCTTCAGCGTATCGAGGAGGTTTCCCTGGTGGAGGGCGGCTGCCGGGTGCAGCAGGGGAAATATCACGAAGTCCTTCATATAGAAGGCCTGCGCCTTGACCTTGGTGATGCCGACCTTCCGCTCGAGCAACGTTTGAGTCGCCCAATTGCCAAGTGTACAGACGAGTTTCGGCCGGATCATCTGGATTTGCTGCATCAAGAACGGCTTGCAGGTTTCCACTTCGTCAGGTTCCGGGTCGCGGTTGTTCGGCGGCCGGCACTTGATGACGTTGGCGATGTAAATCTGGTCGCGCGAAAGGTTTGCCGAGGCCAGCAGATCGTTCAAAAGTTTTCCCGCGGCGCCTACGAAGGGCTCCCCTTTTTGGTCTTCGTTGAATCCCGGGGCTTCACCGACGAACATGATGCTCGCATGCGGGTTGCCTATGCCGAACACCACCTGTGTCCGACCCAGCTTGGCCAGTTTGCACCGCTGACAGTGGTGAAGAGATTTGGCGAGTTCTTGCAGCGTCATGATGAGGATGAACGATGACGCAGGGCATCTTAGGAGCGGTATGGAACATTGTCAACGGCAGAAAATGAATCGAGAGGCTAGTTGAAATGATTCTCACGACGCAGAATGATTTCGGCGCATCGCTCACCACTGATGATGGCGCTTTCGAGATTGGCCGGCCACCCCGTCTCGGTCCAGGCGCCGGCCAGGAGCAGGTTGGAGACCGGACTTTGCTGTAGCGGCCGGCGGACCTTGGTTCCGGGTGACAGGGACAGGAATGCCCTCCCTGTCTCTCGCTGGCTGAATGCGGTGAGACGATGGCCGGCCTTCAGGAGATTGAGCGAGCGCAGCAGCGTGGAAACGTGGTGTTCGGCGTCGGTGGCCGAACGGCCATGCGGCAGCACGAGCTGGGCGAGCATCTGCCCATCAGGCTCTGAAGGCATGCAGGCGATCCATTGGAACGGACCAGAACCTACGAGGATGTGCCGTGGTGTGGTCAACATTGCCGGGGTACGAGCCTGCATGACAGTGCAGGGAAAGGTCGTGAGATCGGCGATGTGCTGGAAGTAGGCATAGCGCGTGAGCCAACGCTCGGGCAAGAGGGGCGTCAACTGCGGAGGGGCGACGGCGGAAACATACCAATCGGCACGAAGGGTGGTCCCATCGCTCAAACGCACGCCGGTCATCCGATCGTCCTGCACCTCACAGCGGATGGCTGTCTGGGCCATCAACGTCGCGCCGTTCTTGATCAAGAGGTTCTTGATCGGATTCACGAGAAGTACCTCCCATGGCTGCCGCGAGACCCAGATCCGGCTGTTGGATGCCCCCGCAAGGAAAAACGGCTTCAACGCCATGACGAAGGCATCGGCAGACAGGTGGCCAAGGTCATCCCCTGCGAGCCATACAGCCAGGGGGTTCCACACTGCCTCTAAAGACCCTTGACTATAATTCAGGGATTGCAGCCAGTGCTGTGCGGTCCGGTGCTCGAGGTCCGGAGCCAACTGTAATGAGCCTTCCCATACCTGTTCCAGCCATGAGAGAAGTTTCCATCGTTCCGCTGGTGAAAGTCCGGCAAAACGTCCGATCGTAAGGAGCTGCTGGATCGGCGTGGGAAATCGGGTTTTTGGATAGCGGGCCAACCGGCCGTCGGGCAGGAGAAACTCCAACGTTGATTCAGCGAACAATGCAGCGCTGCGGTGGATGCCAAGGGAATGCAACAGGGCCCAGGTCGCCTGATGACAGCCCAGAATTGCTGACGGAGGGGCGCCGAGATGCGGGGGAATCTTTCCCGTCGGCGACAGCGAGACCACTGTGACGCGGCGGCCCGCTGTTGACAGTCGATAGGCAGCGGTCAATCCGGCTGGCCCGCCCCCAAGCACCATCACCGTTTGACGGCTGTCTGGTGTCACGAGAATCTTGAGCGAAGCCACACTCCGGCGGCAAGGGCGAGCCGATTCGAGGTGGACAGGCGCACTCGGGGGCCGAAGACTGCATGATCGGGACGTTCAATGCGCTGGAGGATGCGAGAGTACACGGCTCTCATGATCTCAGCCACGGTCAGCGCGCGGCGGTCTTTCTTCGGGAGGCAGCTCAGCGCGGCCTGCGCCTTGGCATAGTACGTTCGTGCACGTTGCGCTTCAAAGCGGATCAATTCCTGCAGCCGGGGACTCTCCTTTTGCTCGAGGAGTTCCGCTTCGCCGTATCCGAATTGCACCAAGTCCTCTTGAGGAAGATAGATCCGGCCGTGTTCCGCGTCTGTCGCGAGGTCGCGGAGAATATTCGTGAGCTGAAATGCCATTCCTAAATCAACGGCATAGTCCTGCGCATGGGCGGAGGTCGGGCCGAAAACATGCAGACAGATCAACCCCACGATCGAGGCCACGCGGTAGCAATATACCGACAAGGCTTCAAAGGTTGCGTAGCGGGTTGTGGCGAGGTCCATTTCCACGCCTTTAATGAGCTCCTCGAAGTAGGCTTTGGGAATCGAGAGCTGCTTGGCATGGTGCGCCAGACTGATCATGAGCGGCCACGTGGGTTCGCCGCCGTAGGCCAGCTCGAGCTCGGACCGCCAACGGCGCAACTCTTCCTTGGGATGGCTTCCGGGTGGCGGCTCGTCGACGGCGCTATCTACGGCCTTGCAAAAAGCGTAGACCGTATACATGGCATCGCGCTTGGATTTCGGGAGGAAGAGAAATGAATAGTAGAAATTGCTGCCGCTGTTCTTGGTGAGGTTGGTGCAATACTCCTGAGCGTCTGCAGCGGTCATCATCAGTGGGTGTGGCCTGTGAGATATAGGCTCTCGGTCAGGTCGCGAACCGAACGGGAGTCGCGGTCAGACGACAGGCGACCTGCACAGATCTCCGCCATCAGTTCCACGCCATCGACCAGGCGGGGGCCTGGTCGGCTGAAGTACGAGCCGGCATCCACGCCGTACGTTTTCGACACTGAGCAGAGCAGTCGTGCCCACGCTCGATCGTTCCGGCAGAGGGCCATCAGTTCAGAAATGGTGCGAGCCAGCGAAAACCCGCAAGGCATGAGAATAATGATGTCAGGAGCCGCTGCGCGGACCTCGTCCATAGTCACCTGCCGGGACGGTTGGCCTCGGTGCCCCAGCACGTCAACTCCGCCGGCAGCTTCCACCATTTCCGGCACCCAGTGCCCGCCCACATAAAGCGGAGTCAGCCACTCGAGGCAGGCTATGCGAGGTCTTGACCGGCGGATCGAGCTGTTGCGAATGGCGGCAAGACGGTTTCGAAGTGAACCGGCGAAGGTGATTCCTCGCGAGGCCACTCCCAGTGCTGTACCGATGCGTTCGACATCCTCGATCACGTCCTCCAGTGAATGGGGTGCGAGGGTGACCAGTTGGGGACGGGGAGACAGTGATTGCACCGCTCGCGCGAGTGCATGTGGAGTCACCGCGCAGACATCGCACACGTCTTGGGTCAAGATGATGTCGGGTCTGGCCTTGGCCAGAGCCTGCTCGTCGACACGATAGAGCGGTCGACCCGAGGACATCAGCGTTTTGACTTGGCGGTCGATCTCGGCGCTGTCCGCGCCGTCGGAATCTACGACGGGTTGCACCATGACAGGGATATGACGAATGCTCGCCGGAAAATCGCACTCATGACTGATGCCGACGAGTGTCTCGCCGAGCCCGAGGGTGACGACCACTTCGGTTGCGCCGGGCACCAGGGAGCAGATCCTCACGTCAACGTCCCCTCACGCCTCCGACCATAGGCGTTTCCCTATGTCGGTCAAACTGGTCTCGGTCAGGCTGTGCGTGATCGCATGAGCCTCGTGGAGGTCCTGAACCGTGTGAGTATTGGCCACCGCCAGCACTTTCATGCCGGCAGCGATCGCACCACGCACGCCTGGGAGTGAATCTTCGATAACCAGGCACGAGGCCGCGGTCAGACTGGGGTCGCGTTGCTGCAGGGCCTTTAAGGCCAGAAGAAACGGCTGCGGATCGGGCTTGCCTCGGCTGACGTCTTCCGCACTGGTGATATGGGAAAAAGCGTTTCGGAGACCTACGGTCTCCAGAATATACTCGATTTCATGCCGGAGGGCCCCCGATGCGATGGCCAGAGGGTAGCTGCCGGCGGCATTGCGGACGAATTCGGGGACACCCGGGAAGATCACCTGATGATGTTTGACTGATTCTAGATAAGCCTGAGCCTTGCGCTTCATCAGACGCTCGACCGTGGCCGCATCGGCTGTGCGGCGGTTCGCGGCAAGTGCCGCCAGAATGCAGCCTCGGTCATCGTATCCAAGGTAGTCGGCATAGTATTCGGCTTCGGTCAGCTGAATGCCGATTTCTTTCAGAGTGTGATGCAGGCCGGCAAAATGAAGCGGCTCAGTATTGGCGATGACGCCGTCAAAATCGAAAATGAGGGCCTGGAGTATCGGCATACGACGGGAAGATTACGCAGGCGGTTCGGCGCGGATTATAGCACAGAGGTCACGAAAAGAAGGCTGATGCCCGTGGCGGAAGGCTTCAGAATTTCAGCCGCAGCCGCTTTTCCGGGATCCATCCCTTGACGCCGTCGTCGGTCCGCACGGAGTAGACCCAGCCGATTGGCTGCAGATCACCGTCGAGCACGCTCAGTGTGACGCCGGGACGGATGACAGGACCCGGCTTGGTGCCCGCAGGATCCAGGGATAGTGGAATCGTTTCGGCAGGAGCGGTCGGATTGCCGATCGCCGTCACCTTCTGACCCTCGGCAAACATGGGAGAAGCCACGGGAGCTGCAGGGGCGGCAGGCGCGGTCGCAGGGGCGACCGAAGTCGGAGGCATGGTCGATGGATCTGTCGTTGGTCCGGTCGGCGGCATGGGTGGAGGAGCGGATTCCGAAACGGCCGGTGGCGTCGCCGGAGCCGTTGATGGGGGAGCGGGTGGCGGAGAAACCGGCGGCCCGGGCTTTGGCCTGGTCGCCACGGCCGGCGGTTCGGTATCCCCGGTAAACGGAGCCAGCCAGTCCGCCACTTGTTCCGGTTCCATGGCGAGGTAAACGATTCCCCCAACCAAGAGCAGAAGGAAGATCCACAGCAGCGGTCTTCCACCCCGTGATTTTTTCCCGGATTTCATGGGAGAGGATGGTCGGGTGGCGGTGGTCTGGTCCAATTCCTCTTCCGTAAACTCCAGGTCTGGCTCCGGTTGACGGGCCATCCAACACCTCCAGGCTGAAAGATCGAATCTTTCTTATCACCATCCCCACTGAGAGTCAATTTTCCCTTTGAAGCCGCCTTCGTGTGCGATCAGCACGGCTGGGTGGGAGAGCAGGAGAGCACTTGATGCTCACGGCTACCGCTGCGAAATACCGTCAATCCTTTACACCCGAGTTCATGGCCGAGGAGAAATGCGTCGGCCACATCGGCCTTTGTGGCGGACGACGGCAAATTGATGGTTTTGGAAACCCCGCTATCGCTGTAGCGCTGAAACGCGGCCTGCATGCGGACGTGGTGCATCGGCGGAACGTCGTGGGCGGTCACGAAGAGCCTGCGCATGTCTTGCGGAATTCGGGCAATGTTCTGGATAGACGGACTTCGTGCAAAATCGGCCTCCAGCGCATCGAGGGCAAGGCCATGCGCGCGCATCATGCGCACAAATGCGGGGTGAGTCAGCGTGAGTTCCAGGCCATCCAGAGTGCGGCGGAGGATGCGCACTCCGTAGAGCGGTTCGATGCCTCCCGAACAACCCGCGATCAGGCTGATGGTGCCGGTCGGCGCAATCGTCGTCACCGTGGCGTTGCGCATGCGCTCGTGACGTGCTTCAAGCCGGCTGTGCCGGTAGGCTGGGAACGGACCCCGTTGCATGGCGAGCTGACGCGAGGCTTCATGAGCCTGTGTCTGGATAAATGACATCAATGAGGACGCCTGGGCGATGGCGGCGTCGGTATCGTAGGGAATCTTCAAGGCGATCAGCAAATCTGCAAAGCCCATGATGCCCAGGCCAATTTTCCTGGTGCGGAGGGTAGCGATTTCAATGTCCTTGAGCGGATAGTGGTTGCGATCGATGACGTTGTCCAGGAAACGGACCGAGAGTGCGATAGTCTCTGCGAGCCGATCATAATCGATGCTCGGTGTGGGGTCGGTGTGCCGCACGAACTTCGACACGTCAATGGATCCGAGTGTGCAGGATTCATTGGGCAGCAACGGTTGCTCCGCGCAGGGGTTCGTCGCTTCGATGGCCCCCAGCCGCGGGGTCGGATTGGCGGCGTTGATGTGGTCCAGATAGATCACGCCTGGCTCTCCGGTGGCCCACGCGGCCTCCGCCAGACGATCGAAGACGACATGCGCGGGGACCTGTCTGGTGGCTTTTCCGGTGCGCGGATTGATCAAGGAGTAGCGCTTTCGTCGTTGGAGGGCGTGCATAAAACCGGTCGTCAGGCCGACCGAGAGATTGAAATTGTTCATTTCCGCCGGATCCTGCTTGAGACCGATGAACTCCAGAATGTCGGGGTGATCGATGCGCAGGATGCCCATGTTCGCCCCACGCCTGGCGCCGCCCTGTTTGACGACATCCGTGGCCATGTTGAAGATCCGCATGAACGACACCGGGCCGGAGGCGATCCCATGCGTCGAGGACACAAGGTCGTCCTTCGGGCGAATCCGGCTGAAGGAAAACCCCGTGCCGCCTCCTGACTGATGGATAAGCGCCTGCTGCTTGACCGCGTCCAGGATCGAACTCAGTGAGTCCTCTACCGGAAGCACGAAGCAGGCGGCCAGCTGTTGCAGAGGACGTCCTGCGTTCATGAGCGTCGGCGAATTGGGCAAGAATTCCAGACGAGCCATCGATTCGTAGAAGCGCTCGGCAGCCCGGGGAAGCCGCGTTGAAGCGGGATAGAGTTGTTCAGCCTGAGCCACGTCCCTTGCGATCCGCCAGAACAATTGCGGGATGGTTTCAGTGACCGCGCCTCGGTCATTCTTCGTGAGGTAGCGCCGACGCAGCACGATCTTGGCTTCAGGCGACAGCCGCGGCACAGGCGTGGAAGGTGGCGCCGACGACCGGACGGTACGGGGAGAACGCATGCACCATTATAGCCGCCGCATCTTCGTTTGACGATATTCCCGGCAGGGTGTTGGGCTTGAATCTTTCCGGCTGCCGGTCGCACAATGCAGCGACGGTGATGTCATCATGCGTTCCTACCGCGAAGAACTCTGGTTCGAAACGAAGACCCGCCGCGCCTACATCAATATCACGTCCCAAGTGGAACAGATCATCAAGAAGAGCGGCGTACAGGAGGGTCTTGTACTGGTGAACGCCATGCACATCACGGCCAGCGTGTACATCAATGACGATGAACAGGGATTGCTGCAAGATTATGACCGTTTCTTGGAGCGGATCGCGCCGCATGACGACGTCTATCGCCACAATGACACAGGGGAAGATAATGGAGATGCTCACATTAAGCGGCAGGTGATGGGACGGGAAGTCGTTGTCGCCATCACGAACGGCCGGTTGGATTTTGGCCCATGGGAACAGATTTTTTATGGAGAGTTCGATGGCCGGCGCAAAAAACGTGTGCTGGTGAAAGTCATCGGCGACTGAGGCCTCGGGTTCTCCCGATCGCCGGTCGGAATCAAACCGGTTGAGCGCTTGCTCCTCGATGGAAAGTTTGGCAACATGGGTGTCGACGGTTCATTGTTCAGCGGCGGGAGCATGTCATGCAAAGTTGGTCTCGTCCGGATCCCCTGACAAGAGATTTGATCCATCTGATTAACGCCCGCCGGCACGATCACGGTGACACGGACGCGGCGATCGACACGTTGCAGGCCTTTCTCGAGCAGGGGCGGGAGGAGGATCTGTTGACTGTGTTGGCCGCGCTCGATGAAGACATGGCGGAATGGCTTTTCGATTTGGTGGCTGAAGCCTCCTGTTCGATCATGCTTGACGGCCCGGTCGATGAAAAACTGTCTTATGCCGTGATGGCGGCGCTGGAGCTTCCGCTCCAAGCGAACCTGACCCATCCCTTGAAGCTCAAGATCGATCCGGTGGCCACGGCTGAGGTGCTGCACCGGCATCTTCGTCTGTCCTCCGGCACCGTCGTCCGCGTCGAGCCGCGGCTGTTGACCGATGCCACGCTGGAAGCCTTGAGTTTGCAGACATTGAACGAACATCTCACTACGGTGGCTGAGTCCCAGCGGGGCCGTTCAATTGCGGCACGGTTGTACCCGCCGGTCGAGAACACCGCGTTTTTGTTTTTCGAGTTGATCGGGGTGCCGGATGCCGGCCTGCCGGATTCACTCGAGGACCCGCACCGCCGTGCATTGTTGGAGGGATTGGTTGAGCAGTGTCCTGAGCTGGCCCTTGCCCCGGATACCATCGACGCACCGGTGTATGCGGCATACGCGATGTTCGATGCCCAAAATGCCGTTCGTCTTCATCACTTGGCCGACGAAACGGCGGCCGTCTGGCGCGACCTCGATCCACTCGTGCGTGCCCGAACCATTGTGCATCTTCACACGCAATGCGGAAACGGCGTCTACATGCCGGTCTGGACGGACTTGTTCGATCCCGAACTTCCCGAGGAGCACGGGCCGGTATGGACCTCGCCCGACGTCTGGGTGTTCACTGCCGACTTACCGATCGAATGGCCGGGTGAGATGTTGACCAATCGTTTGCTGGCTGAAGGTTGCACAAGGTTCGAGAATCATATCGTCGAGGCCCCCGAAAATTAGGGACCGGCTCCCGTTTGACGGGTGCCTGTCCCGTTGCCTTCCTTCTGATCCGAATCCGCGCATTTCGTCGCTTTTTCCCTCCTTCTGACCTATGCTGAGGAAGCGTCGTAAGAGACTTCATGAGTCAGCAGCGTTGTTCCAACCGGATTCTGGCGGGTGCGCTCACGTTCCTCGGCCTAGGGGTCGTGTGGATGGTGATCGTCAGCAATCTGCCTTCCCAACAAGAACTTTCGGCCATGGAGTCGCCGCAACGTGCACCTCAAGCAGTGGCAACCAACACGGTTCAGGAACCGGTGCTGGATCTGTCCATTCCTGGAGTGCCGGCGACACCGTCGGCGTCCGGAACACCACCGTTTGCTGCGACGGCCGGCAGTCCCACGGTACCGGATCCTCGTGCTGCGCAGGTGGCCCGCCTGCGGTGCGAAGCCGAAGTCGTGCAGCTGTGTCCAGAGGCATCGGACGGATCAGGTCGTCATCAATGTCTGGAAAAGCGCGCACAACGGTTATCGGGGGCCTGTCAGGAGCAGATCAGGGAGCGCTTGGTAAGGTGGAAGGAGGAGCGGGGCCGCTTGATTCTGGCATGTCAGGCCGACCTCAGACGGTTCTGTCCAGATACGAGGCCAGGCAGCGGACACTCACTTCAGTGTCTCAAGCACCATGCACAGGAATTGTCGGACGGGTGTTACGGAATGCTGCCCAAGGGCACGCTGCGCGTTAAACAGTGAACCTATTCTGCCCGAGAAGTGGCCTCTTGCGTCGTTCTCGCCTCGCCGGAGTTTTTTAGGCTTCTACTTGGCTTTCGGTTGAACCATGTAGAACGTCATTGACACTCCGGCCACGTCAATCACATCGCCGTCCCTCAATTGCTGCTGCGCAGACACAGCCGACCCGTTCACCAACAGCCGCGTCTTTGCCCGCGAGGGACAGATGGTGAACACAGCCCCATGCTTTGAAATGAGGGCCGCCGCTTTTGGAGCAAACCATCCAGTCAGTCTAATGGCTGCCCCCTCCTGCGATCCGATGAGGTTGGCCGTTTTCGTCAGGTGATACTCCAAGCGGTCGGTTTTTCCCGCCGTGATCAGGATCTTCG
>DATIGH010000200.1:0-15549 GCA_035454845.1 Nitrospira sp. | reverse complement strand
GTACAGGACTTCATAGAGGCCGCCATAGGAACCCATGGCAAAGATGACGCTGAATGCGCCTAAGACCTGAAACACCCGCATGTCGCGACGCCGCCAACAGGCGGTCACAGCCAAGCCGATGACCACCGGCCCGAGATACAGGCTTTCAGCCCAGAGCCCTGAGGGTCCACGACTCTCAGGCGTGTGAAAAAGCGCTTGTGCGATCTGATCGCCGAGACTGCCATCGTCGATCGGCGACACAAGCAGCGTCATAAGCCGCAACGGATGGGTGGACCAATGGATGGCTTCGGCATGGAATGACGAGGCTCCCGCCCGATCACTGTGCTGATACGCCACCCAGGCAGGCGCAAGCTGAATGGCAGCCACTAGCACCGTCACGCTCGCAACAACAACGAGCCGGCCCAGTCCCGCCCGTCGCATCTCCCTGGTCCGCATCACCGTCCAAAGCAGAGCCACAAAGCCCAGATAATAGGCGCTCTGAATATCCCCATTGAGGAGGACGCTGGCCCAGACCAGCCCTGCAGAAGCCAGCCAGGCGTTCCGGCCGTTCCGACAGGCCTGATCAAGCACATAGAGAAACAGCGGCAGGGCGCAGATCGAATAGAGATAGAGGACATTCTCAGTCAGGGACATCACATACCCGGAACAGACAAATCCCATCGCTCCGACCGACGCTCCGAGTCGAGAGATGCCCAGATTGCGTGCGAGAAGGAACGCTCCTCCCGTCGCCATCAGACAGCACAGCAGCGTTGACAGGCGATAGGCATCCTGAACAGGCAAGAGCCAGTAGAGGGCGGTGAACGGATGAAAGACGCCCATTACGGTCAGCGAGATCAGCGGCCGGCCAAGACCCTCATAGGGAAACCACTGAGGCAGCTCCCCTTGCAAGAGGCGATCGGTGATGTACTGCTTGAGGGGAAGAAAGAGTTGAAAGGCGTCACGCTTGATCAGCACGAGGCCGGGCAGCCACAACTGGGCATACACGAGGAGCACCAGACTGAGCACCGCCAGGAGCGACAGAACATCCGCCCGTGCAAATGCCATGGAGAGCGGCTCTCCGGACGGCCGCTCCGACTTCGCAGCAACGGGCTGCGTCCACGCCCCCGCCTGGGAGCTTTGTGTGTGGTCCAACTCGGGCATGATCCCGTGATGAGAGACCCGTCAACGGCAGGAGTCTAACAGGATTGCAAGTGATGGCAAGAAAATGACTGATTCGCTGCTGGCTATTGGGCGATCGGGAACGTGGCTTTTTGGCCCGCGACTCTTCGCTTGGCCTTCTGGATCCGCTCTTCCTGGGCGGGATCACCCATCCCTTGTTCGCGGAAACGATCCATCAGCTTAAGGTTGGTCGGATCGAGTTCCAGCGCATGGAGCCAGGCTTCGCGGGCGTCGGAGAGGCGTTGCTGCTTCGCGTAGATGTCTCCGAGATGCTCGTAGATGACCGGATCATCCCCTACCAGGGCCGCTGCACGCTTCAACTCCACAAGCGCCTCCGTCAACTGACCGGACTTGAAGAATGCCCAGCCCAGGCTATCGACATAGTAGCCGTTGTCCGGCTTGAGAGCGACCGCCTGTTTGGTGAGAGATAGCGCCTGATCGATCCGGATTCCCCGGTCTGCGTAGGTGTAGCCCAGATAGTTCAGCGCATCGGCGTGATGGGGATCGAGCTTGATGGCGGTTTCCAGCGCCCGCACGACGTCGTCGAAGCGATCGAGCTTGTCGTAGGCGGTCCCGAGATTGAAGTGCAAGTCGGCGTTTTTGGGATTGTGGCGAATCCCCTCCAGAAAGACTTCGGCCGACTTGTCGTACTGTTCCTGCTGCAAATACGCCAGCCCCTGCACAATGTGCGATTCCGGCTGCTTAGGATTGAGTGCGATGGCGCGTCCGAGGTGCTCATTCGCTTCGGGAAACCTCTTGAGGCGATAGTAGAGTACGCCCAGATGGAGATGCCCCTCGAAATACGTGGGTTCGAGCTGCACATTGAAGGCATAGGTCTCGAGCGCCTTTTGGGTATCTTTCGATTCTTCGTAAATATATCCGAGGTAATCTCTGACCTTCAGCTCCGCCGGACGAGCCTTGAGAATCCCGTTCAGGAGGTCGATAGCTTGGGCGTATTCTTTTTGCTCACCATGGATGAGCGCCATTCGTAGCTGCGCATCCAGGTCGGACGGATCCTCGGCAATCAGCTCTTCCAGCTCTTTTCTCGCGCCTTGGTAATCCTTCGCGTCGAGATAGACCCGCACGAGCTGATGGCGGATTTCCCGATGGCGGGGATTCACGTTCTGGAGGTATTTCTTCAGTACCGCGACCGCCCGGTCCTTGTCGTGACGAGTCTCGTGCAAGGCAGCGAGCGCGAGATACCCCGGTTCAAATGCCGCGTTGGCGGCGATGGCGCGCTCGAAGCTCGCCATGGCATCGTCCACCTTTCCCGCTTCGAGAAGGATGCGCCCTAAATGGTAATGCCCAACGGCATTCTCGGGTGATCGGGCGATCCCTTCTCGCATCGCCTGCTCGGCCTCGGGCAGCCGCTTGAGATTCAGCAGCAGCAGTCCTTTAGAAAAATAGGCGTCGCCGGACTCGGGCGCAAGCTCGATGGCGCGATCGAGCACGCTCAAGGCCCTATCTCCTTTGCCTCCGCCGGCGAGAATGCCGGCCATGTGGATCAGGATGCGCGGGTCGTCGGATCGCCCGTCAGCCACTTCTTCTGCATACCGCAGTGCGTTGGGCATGTCCCCGAGTGAAAAATGGAGGCTCGCCAGCCGCGCCTTGACCGATAAGGCCATTGGATCGGCCTTCAATGCCGCCTGATACTCCTTGAGTGCCTGCTCAGAGTTCTGAGCGAGTTCCGCCTGATAGCCGAGCATGAAGTGGTAGGCCGCAGAGGCATCCGCTGGACGCGTGGGCGGCGCCGCCGGCTTAGGTGCCTCGGCAACCTCGGCCGATCTCGCGACTGTGACGGGTGGGGGCGACGCACAGGCCAAAAGAACGCTCAGGGACAGCGCACTGCACACGCAGCGTACCGACCGTCCATCCACTGCGGCGCTGTCACAACCCTTCGGTGTCATCGGACGAACTGGGTGATCCTGTGGTGAGGGCACACTCAACAATTATACGAAGCGGTCACGGCAGGGTCAAACGACTTCACGATTGTCGAGGCTTTCGAATTTCGCATATCGGTCATGGAAGAACAATTCCTTTTTGCCGATGGGGCCGTTGCGGTGCTTGCTGACCAGGATATCCGCAATCCCTTTACGTTCCGAGTTCTGATCATACACGTCTTCGCGATAGATAAACATCACCACATCCGCGTCCTGCTCGATCGCCCCGCTTTCGCGAAGATCCGCCAGCATGGGAATCGGCGGCTTCCGGGCTTCGACGGCACGGCTGAGCTGCGAGAGGGCCACGACCGGCACGTTCAGCTCTTTCGCCAGGGCCTTGAGGGACCGTGAGATATCGGAAATTTCCTGTTGCCGTGACTCGGCATCGCTGCGTCCCTGCATGAGCTGCAGATAATCGACAATCAGCAAGTCGAGGCCCCGCTCGGCCTTCAAGCGGCGGGCCTTACCCCGCATTTGCTGAACGGTAATGCCGCCGGTGTCGTCGATATAAATGGGGGCCTGCTCCAGACGGCCGGCGGCTTCCGCCAGACGCCACCAGTCCTCTTTCTGCAGCTTCCCGGTGCGGAGCGCATGCGAATCGACACGCGCTTCGGAACTGAGCATGCGCAGCACGATTTGCGGCTTCGACATTTCGAGGCTGAAAATGCCAACGGAGGTTGCCGCGTGCAGCGCCGCATGGGCGGCCATGCCCAGAACCAGACTCGTCTTTCCCATGCTCGGCCGTCCGGCGATCACGACGAGATCCGACGGTTGAAGCCCGGCCGTGATGTCGTCGAGGTCATAGAACCCAGTGGGAACCCCCGTCACATGCTCTTTCCGCTTCGAGAGCTTGTCGACCAGATCGAGGCTCTCCTTGATGATGGCATTGATCGGGCTGAACGAACGGTCGAGCTTTCCCTGGGCGATGCTGAAGACCGAGCGTTCGGCAAAATCGAGGAGTTCGTCGATCGGCGCTGTCCCTTCATATCCCCGGGTCAACACTTCCGTCGAGGTGTGCAACAACTCCCGCAGCAAGGCTTTGTCCCGGACGATCTTACTGTGATAGCGGATGTTGGCGGAGCTCGGGACGATCTGCACCAACTCGGCCAGATACGCGGCGCCGCCTACAGCTTCCAGCTCACCTTGCGCCTTCAGGCGTTCGGTGAGCGTAATCTGGTCGATCACCTCACCGGTGTCTGACAGCTCGAGCATGGCCCGATAGATCTTCCGGTGGGCGGTCCGGTAAAAATTCTCTTCGACGATCAGTTCCATGGCTTTCGCCATCGCCTGGTTGTCCAGCAGTACCGCGCCCAGCACGGATTGCTCGGCCTCCACGTTTTGGGGCGGCAGGCGCGGCTGCGACAGATCCATGCCCGGCATGGATTTCATGTCGATACCCTCCGACGCTGACGCGATCGCACCGAGGATAGCAACGCCGCGCGTGAAAGCTTTTTCATTTGAGGGCGATGCGGACGTCCATTCCGGCTGGTCTCGGGCGAAGCGAGCTTCTCAAACCAGGCGACATGATCCTGATCGAGGCCAGGCGCGCCCACGACGATCAACGCCTTGGCGCCTTGCCCCTGCGCGGCCGCGAGCGCGTTCGTCACCAGGGCCTGCTCGCCGCCCCTCACCAGCAGCTGAACCACACGCCGGCGGCCCTGCCGCAACGCCTTGGCGATCTCAATCACCGCCCGTGTCGATCGACGGGGCCCTGCCACCACGTAATCGACGCGCGGGCCCTCCGCGGCGGCCTGGGGGAATTCCAGCGCTTCGAAGAGATGATCCACGTCCAGGGCAAATCCCGTAGAGGGGAGGTCCCGGCCGAAGCGGCCGATCAAATGGTCATAGCGTCCCCCGCCGCCCAACTCGACGCCCACTCCTGACGCGAAGACGTCGAACACCACGCCGTCGTAGTACTCGAATCCGCGGAATTCACCGAGATCGAGCAGCAGGGAGTCGCGGTGGCCGGCGGCGCACAAGAGTTGATACAGCTGGGCAAGCCGATCGAGTGGCGCCAACAGCGCCGGGTCGCCCGCGGCCAGCACGCGGCCGCGCTCCAACACCTCTTCCTGGCCGGTTAATTCCGGCGCTTCTCGAATGGCTTTGGCCGCGGACTTGGCGATTCGTTCGCTGGACAGCAGCTCGTCGAGCCGCGGCAAGTCTTTCCTGGCCGCCGCCTGTTCGGCCCGCTTCTGCCCTTGCGGCGAAAGCCCGGACCGCATCAGCAGTCCCTTGATGAATCCGACGTGGCCGAGGGCGATCGTGAACGAACGCAAACCGATCGCATGGAGACATTCCATGAGCAGACTGATGATCTCATAGTCGCCCGTCACATCGTCGACGCCCACGAGCTCAGCGCCGACCTGAAAGATCTCTCGTCCCCTCCCCGCGTGTTCCGGTTCGTACCGGAACACCGACGTGCGGTAAGAGAGCCGCTGTGGAATGGCATCGCCGGTCAGACCCATGCCGATCGTCCGTGCGACTTGTGCCGTGGCATCAGGCCGCAGAAGGAGCGTCCGGCCAGTCGTTCGATCAATGAACTGGTAGCAGGTCTCGAGCAACTCGGCTTCAAGACCGGGGGCAAGGACGTCGAGGTATTCGAACGTGGGAAGAATAATCTCGTCGTAGCCCCAGCTCGATACATGCTCGAGCAGTTGCGCCTCGATCCGTCGGACCTGCTTGGCGGCATGAGGCAGAATCGTCGCCATCCCAACCGGGATGAGCGAACGCTCTCGCGACGAGAGAACGTGCCTCGGCGTTGAGGGCGGCTTCGAGGGAGCAGTTACCATGAGGAACCGTGGGTGTGTGCCAATGTTTCGGCGTGAAACATCCCGGTGTGGAACATTCGGATTGGAACCGTTAGGACAGCGCCGCGACTTTGACCGACAGAATGTCTTTGCTCGATCTAATGGTGTTCAGGACGTCACCGGGGAACGGTTGGTCGGAGCCGATGATCAACAGTGCGTTCCCGCCGCGCTTTTCGAGTGCGCATTGCATGCGGACGATGTTGATGTTTTTGTCCCCCAGAACCTTGCCGACCATCCCGATGACCCCCGGGCGATCGATGTTGTGGATGAACAGCATGTGGCCTTCCGGCACCATTTCCACCTTGAACTGGTCGATTTCAACGACACGCGGCTCTTTCTTATGGTAGAGCGTGCCTGCGACCAGATGCGATTGCTTGCCCGCCTCGACCCGCACGCGGATGAGACTTGTAAAATCCCCGGCGTCGGTGCTCTTGACTTCTTTGACTTCAATGCCCCGCTCCTTGGCGACAATCGGCGCATTGACGTAATTGACCGTTGCTTCCATGATCGGCGTCAGCAGGCCCTTCAGCACGGCGATCGTCAACGGCGCGATGGAGAGAGTCGTCACATCCCCGCTGTATTCCACCGTCACCCGCTCGAGGCCCCCTTCGCAGAGCTGCGTTTCGAGTTTCCCCAGCTGCTCCGCCAGGGAGAGATAAGGCTGCAGCCTCGGCAGCAGTTCCGGCGAGACGGAGGGAATGTTGACCGCGCCGCGTGCGATCCCCTTGGTGAAATAATCAACGATCTGCTCCGCGATGCCCACCGCCACGCTCTCCTGCGCCTCCGTTGTTTGCGCGCCGATGTGCGGGGTACAAATGAAATTGTCGAGCGTGAGGAGCGGATGGTCGGCCTTGATCGGTTCCTCCTCAAATACGTCGAATGCAGCCGCGGCCACGCGCTTGCTCTTGAGCGCCTCATAGAGATCGCCCTCGTGAATGATGCCCCCGCGCGCACAATTCACGATCATCACGCCGGGCTTCATGGTCGCGATCGCCTGGGCGTTGATGAGATTTTTTGTTTCCGGCGTCAACGGCGTGTGGACGGAAATGATGTCCGCCCGCCGGAACAGGTCAGGAAGCCCGACCATTTCCACGCCCATCTTCTCCGCCCGGTCCGCCGCCAGATAGGGATCGTAGGCTATGACGCGCATGCCGATGCCTTGCGCCAGTTTGGTCAGATGGCTGCCGATCTGGCCGACACCGACGATGCCGAGCACTTTGTTGAACAGCTCGACGCCCATGAACTTGTCTTTTTCCCACTTGCCGGCCTTGACGGACGTCGTTGCCTGAGGGATGCGGCGGCTCATGGCGCAGATCATCGACATCGTGTGCTCGGCCGTCGTCACCGTGTTGCCGCCGGGCGTATTCATGACGACGATGCCCCGGCGGGTCGCTGCCGGTGTGTCCACGTTGTCCAGGCCCGATCCGGCGCGGCCGACGACTTTCAATTTCTCCGCGGCAACAATGAGTTCCTCCGTCACCTTCGTGCCGGACCGGACGATAAGGCCGTCGGCGTCCTTGATCTCCCTGAAGAGCTCGTCCTTCGGCATCTTGGACTTCACGACCACGGTGAAGCCGGCTTTCTCGAGAAGCTCAACACCCTGTTTCGAGAGACTGTCGCTGACCAGAATCTTCATGAGGACCTGCCTACTTCGCCATCAAAAGTTCTTGCGCCTTTGCCACGCCACTGCCGAGCTTGATTGGATGGCCCAGCCCTTTCAGCACCATCTCGGTCGCGGCGATGGCTGTAATTACGTCAAATCGATCCGCATAGCCCATATGGGACAACCGGAAAATCTTGCCCTTCAAATGATCCTGCCCGCCAGCCGCCGTAATCCCGTACTGTACACGCAAGTTCTTATACACGGCCTGCCCGTCAATCCCGTCGGGGGCCGAGACGGCCGTCAGCGCGTCACTGGGCGATTCTTTGGGAAACAGCGCAAGGCCCGCCGCCTGCATGCCGTCCCGCATGGCCCGGGCCAGTTGCCCCTGGCGCGCGAAGATTTTCTCAAGCCCTTCCGCTTTCAGCATTTTCATGACTTCCTGTAACCCAATGATGAGAGACACCGTTGGCGTAAAGGCGGTCTGATTCTTGACCTGGTTCTCGCGTTCCTTTTTAAAATTGAAATAAAACGCCGCATTTTTCGCCTTCTCTGCCAAGGCCCATGCCTTGTCACTGACGCTGACGAACGCCAGCCCTGGCGGGAGCATCAGAGCTTTTTGTGAACCGGTGATCACTACATCGAGGCCCCAGGCGTCGGTCTTGATATCGAACACGCCGAGCGCCGTAATGGCGTCAACCACGAGGATCGTCTGGTCGTGCGCCTTCACGATCTCACCCAACGTCTTCACGTCGTGCGAGACGCCCGTCGAGGTCTCACTGGCCTGGACGTACACCGCTTTAATAGAGGGATCCTTTTTGAGCGCGTCGGCGACCACCTGCGGATTGACGGCGTGTCCCCATTCGACCTTGAGCTCGGTCACCTGCACGCCGAACATCTTACAAATCTTGCCCCAACGCTCCCCGAATTTACCTCCATTGATGCACAAGGCCTTGTCGCCGGGAGACAGGAAATTTGATACCGACCCTTCCATGCCGCCCGTGCCGGACGCCGCCAACATCAACACGTCGTTTCTCGTTTGGAATAACCACTTCAAGCCTTCCCGGGCTTCGGCAAAGATAGGGTCAAACTCGGGAGCCCGGTGATGGATCATCGGCCTGGCCATCGCGAGGAGCACTTCGGGGGGAACAGGCGTCGGACCGGGGGCTAGCAGGTACCGCTTGAGCATGGACGGGTCCTCCTGGAATGGAAACGTGCGAATGGGCTAGGAAGGGGCGACGATACCACTGCGTTCCGAAGAGTGTCAAGGTAACGAATACGCCGATTCCCGAGATGTTCGTCTCCTGATGTGAGAGCGGCTCATGGGCCTCCTCCCTGCAATTTCTTGACAACTTTCATCACCATAGATACTCTTACGGCACGGATGATGTTTATGAGATTGCACGACCCGAGGCCGGGAAGACTGCTTTCATTGCGCCGAACGTTTCCGTTCGTCCTGTTGTGTCTCGCAGCGACTCCGTCTTTCGCATGGGCGGCGGGCGAACACGAGACTTCTGCGCAACTTGCCGAAGCACCACTCGTCAGCCCATCGGACGAACCGGCCGTCGATCCAGCTGTCGATCCGGCCGATGAACCCGACGCCAACCTGGTCCCTGTCGAAACCGAGCTGCCTGCGGACGCTCAGTCGGCATCCGCGCCCGAGACGAAAAGCCTTGTTCCACGGGCCGAAGATCTCCTCACCGTGACTCCGCCTTACGAAGCGCCCGCGGCCCGGTTTGCGGACTCGTTCGATGCTCCGGCTGAGACGGCGCAGACGACGCAGCCGGCCGACGACCTTGCGCAAGCCAGCGAAGACTATAATGTGCCGATCGTGATCGACTCCTCGGTTCAAGGACACATCCGCTACTTCAACACGTCCATTCGGAATCGGTTTGAGCAATGGCTGTTTCGGTTGAGCCGCTACAGGCCGCTCGTCGAAACCATTTTTGCCGAGTTCGACCTGCCCAGCGATTTGGTCTATCTGTCGCTCGTGGAAAGCGGATTCAATCCCTACGCCTACTCACGGGCGAAAGCGACCGGCCCGTGGCAATTCATGAAAGGCACGGCCAAGGTGTATGGCTTGCGCGTCGATGCGTATGTCGACGAACGACGTGATCCCATCAAGTCCACGGTGGCAGCCGCGCGATATCTTCGCGATCTGTATGATTTATTCGGCACATGGCCGTTGGCCATGGCGGCCTATAACGCCGGCGAAGGCAAAGTTATGCGGGCGCTGCAGAAAGCTCAGGCAGAAAGCTTCACCGATATCTCGAAGACTCGATTGATCCGACGCGAGACCAAGGAGTATGTGCCGCGGTTCATGGCGGCCACCATCATCGCCAAGAATCCGGATCGGTATGGATTTCCTCTCGAGTCCGGCGAGCCTCATCAGTTCGAGGAAGTGGTTGTGACCAGGCCGCTGCATTTCCATGCGATCGCGAATGCCACCGGAGTGCCCTACTCGGAACTGCGGCTGCTCAATCCCGAGCTCCGTCGTGACGCGACGCCACCCGGGGATCAGGCCTATCTCCTCAAAGTTCCGGTCGGCACGAAAGCCAAGGTTGAACAGCTGCTCGACCGGGTCCCCACGTACAAGTTTCCGCGGCTGCCCAAGCCACAATTCGCCTCAAGCGGTTCCTCACGTTGGTACAAGGTGCGGATGGGTGATACGCTTGAAAAGTTGGCCCGTCGCTTTCGGATTCCGCTCAAGACCCTCAAGACCCGGAACAATCTCACCGGCCCGACGATCCGAGTGGGCGACTTGCTCATCATCAGTCGCTAACCTCCTTCTCGCCGATACGTGCAAGACTATTTATTCGGTTTGTTCGACGGCGCCGGCGCTGGAGGCCGAGACGATGCCTCCTTCGATTTGACGTCGAGTACTTTCGTTCTGATGGTGGCTTCGCTCGTAAATGGCGAGTTCGGATAGGTTTTGATGAGTTCCTGATAGTATGCCAAGGCGCCCTCAGGACGCGACTGCGATTCCTCCAGGCGGGCCAGCTCAAACAGCGCCTGATCCTTCAGCAACGCGCCGGGATTTTCAACGATTGCGGCAAAAGCCTTCGCCGCCTGTTCGCGATCACCTTTCAAGAGGTACGTGTAGGCGAGGCGCTGCTGGACGAGACCGGTCAGGGCTAGATTGCCCCCGTATTGCAACAGCAAACGTTGGTAGGTATCAATCGCGGCCGCCAGATCGTTGGCCTGCACTTGCGCGTTGGCGAGATGGAACATCGCTAATGGGGCGGTGGCCGTCCGGGGATACTGCTCCACGACTTCCCGATACTTTGCAATCGCCTGGTTCAAGAGATGATCCGCATTCTTGGGATCGCCGGTCGAACGGGCTGCAAGAAGACTCGTGGCTTCCCGTTCGAGCGCTTGCGCCTTCTGAGACGCTTGCCGATCCATCCAAAACACACCGCCGATGACCGCGGCCGCAAGCAGCAGCACCCCTAGACCGACCAGCAAGGGGCGGCGGTATTCTTGCAGCCGGTGAAGTTGATGCTCCAATCCACTTAAAAAATGGGCTTCATCGACTTGCAGAGTTTTGGCGGGAACTTTGATGCGGTAAGTCATTGATACCAGGCAATCGGGCGGACACCCATTTCCTCAGGCTGTCCTCGCGCCTTATACTAAGATCGTCGCGAGCTTGTCAATGCAACCGGCTTTACCCGAGCGTTCCCTGTCGATGACACCGCTGGTCCCCGCATTGCGCCACCGCTATGTTTAAAGAGTACCTTGCCGAGCTGGAGGCGAAGCATCTGACGCGACGGCTGCTGCCGATTGACTCCGGCACCGGTCCGGTCGTCCGCATCGCGGGACGCGACGTGGTGCTCCTCGCGTCGAATGATTATCTGGGCCTGGCCGGTCATCCCAAGGTGGTGGCGGCAGCCGTCCTTGCGACGCAGACCTATGGTGCCGGATCAGGCGCCGCGCGACTGGTCTCAGGGTCGCTGCCTCCGCACCTGCAGCTCGAAGAGGCTCTCGCGCAGTTCAAAGGCACCGAATCCGCCCTCACGTTTGGCTCCGGGTATCTTGCCAACATCGGCGCCATTCCTGCGCTCATCGGCCGCGGCGGATTGATTCTCGCGGACCGCCTGTGTCACGCGAGTCTGATCGACGGATGTCGTTTGAGCGGGGCGGATGTCCGCATCTACCGCCATAACGACCTCGAGCATCTGGCGGCGCTGCTTGCCAAACGACGAAAGGATCGGCGGACGTTGATCGTCACCGACGGGGTCTTTAGCATGGACGGAGATCTGGCTCCGCTTCCGGAGCTGGTGAGCCTTGCTGAAGCGCAGGAGGCCGATCTCTATGTCGATGATGCGCACGGCACCGGCGTCATGGGGACACACGGCCGTGGCACGATCGAACACTATGGTCTGGAAGGGCGCATTCCGCTTCAGATGGGAACGCTGGGAAAGGCGCTGGGCACCAGCGGAGCCTTCATCGCAGGTCCCGAGGAATCGATCCAGTACCTGCTGCACCGATGCCGGTCGTTCATGTTCGCGACGGCACCGCCGCCGGGTTGCGCCGCCGCCGCCGTTGCCGCGCTCGAGATCGTCCAGCAAGAGCCTCAACGTCGCCGCCGGTTGTGGGACAATCGCCAACGGCTGTATGCAGGTTTCCGTCGACTCGGATTTACGCTGGCGCCGACCGTAAGTCCGATCATACCGCTGGTGGTCGGCCATGCCGAGACCGCGGTGCGGTTTGCCGAGCAGCTTCTGGCTCACGGTATCTTCGCGCCTGCGATTCGTCCTCCCACGGTTCCGGCCGACACGAGCCGCATCCGCGTGACCGTAACCTCTGAACACACCGCGGTGCACATCGATCAGGCGCTCGCCGCCTTCGAGCGAGCCGGGCACACGACCGGCATTCTCTGATACTCCACGTCTGAATCAGGAGATTTGATTGCTTTCTCCGATTCTTGTGGCATCATCACCAACAATAGTCATCGCCTCTGTTCTGCGGGTCCTTCCAGTAAGGAGCTGTCTTCATGGATATTTCAAAGCTGCTGACGTTTTCGGCAAAAGAAGGCGCATCGGATTGCCACATCAGCGCCGGCGAGCCACCCATGATTCGCATCCACGGAGACCTCAAGAAGCTCGACCATCCTCCGCTTACCGCCGAAGAAACCCATGCACTCGTCTATGACATGATGAGCGACGCTCAACGCAAGAACTTCGAGGAAAAACGCGAATGCGACTTTTCATTCGAGTTGGGCGACATCGCTCGGTTCCGCGTCAACGTCTTCGTGCAGAACCGGGGACTCGGAGCCGTCTTTCGGAACATTCCGACCGAAATCATCCCAATGGAAAAGCTCGGCCTCCCGCCGGTCGTTCGCCAACTCTGCGACAAGGAAAAGGGTCTCATCCTCGTGACCGGCCCGACCGGCTCAGGCAAATCCACGACGCTCGCCTCGATGGTGGATTATCTCAACAACACCTTTGAAGGCCACATCATCACCATCGAAGACCCGATCGAATTCGTGCACAAGACGAAAAAATGTCTCGTGAACCAGCGTGAATTGGGCGTGCACACGCTGTCGTTTGCCAATGCGCTGAAGTCCGCCCTTCGTGAGGATCCGGACATCATTCTCGTCGGCGAAATGCGCGATCTCGAGACGATTCAACTCGCCCTGACCGCGGCAGAAACCGGCCACCTGGTCTTTGGCACCTTGCACACCTCCAGTGCGCCGAAAACCATCGACCGCATCATCGATGCCTTCCCTCCGGCCCAGCAGTCCCAGATCCGCACTCAGCTGTCGGAGGCACTGGAAGCGGTCATCACCCAAACGCTGCTCAAGAAGAAGACGGGAGGTCGTGTCGCTGCGCTGGAGGTCATGGTCGCCACCACGGCCGTCCGCAATCTGATCCGCGAGGGGAAACTCCACCAGATTCCGGGCATCATGCAAGCCAGCCAGAAAGACGGGATGCAAACGATGGATATGGCCTTGGTCGACTTGGCCACGAGAGGCATCGTGGCGAAGGCCGAGGCGCAATCACGCAGCATGACCCCGAACCTGTTCGGAGCCTCGGCGTTTAGCGGAGCGGCGTAACTCACCGGATTACGGCGCAGGGAGCCACGATGGACATTCGCACGCTGCTCAAAGTCATGGTCGACCAGGAAGCCTCGGACATGTATTTGACGGTGGATTCACCGCCGGCCTACCGCATTCACGGGGCGACGCAACCGGCCAACACGCCGCCGTTCTCCAACGAGCAACTGGAGGCCTTGGCGCTGGCCCTCATGCGCGGTCAGCAGCGCGGGGAGTTCGAAGAGAAGATGGAGATGAACCTGGCCCTGTATTACAAGGAGTTGGGGCGTTTCCGTGTGAACATCTTCCGTCAGCGTGGCAACGTCGGGCTGGTGTTCAGGCATATCAAAGCTGAAATTCAAACCGTCGAAGAGCTGCGGCTTCCGCCGATCATCAAAGACATTGCCATGACCAAGCGCGGACTCGTGCTAGTCGTGGGCGCCACCGGTTCAGGTAAGTCCACGACGCTCGCCGCTATGATCGACCATCGCAACTCGATTCATCAGGGCCATATCGTCACGGTGGAAGACCCGATCGAATTCGTCCATAACCATAAAAAGTCGCTGATCACTCAGCGGGAAGTCGGCTTCGACACCCTCTCGTTTCAAAATGCGCTCAAGAACACCCTCCGGCAGGCGCCTGACGTCATCCTCATCGGCGAAGTCAGAGACACGGAAACCATGGAAGCGGCAATCACCTTTGCCGAGACGGGGCATCTCTGCATCGGGACGCTGCACTCGAACAATGCCAACCAGGCGATCGAGCGCATCATGAACTTCTTTCCCGTCGAACGGCATGCGCAGATCTACCTGCAACTCTCGCTCAACCTTCGCGCGATCGTCTCTCAACGACTGGTGCCTTCCACGGACGGCAAGCGCGTGCCCGCGCTGGAGATCATGATGGATACCCCTCGCATCAAGGATCTCATCAAGAAAGCCGAGGTCGATACGCTCAAGGAAGCGATGGAGCAGGGCGTCGAGGAAGGATGTCAAACCTTCGATTACGTCCTCTTACAGCTGTATAAGGAAGGGAAAATCTCGCTGGAGCAAGCCCTCATCAATGCAGACAGTGCCAACAACCTGCGCTTGAAGATCAAGCTGGAAGGCCTTAAAGGGGATGACGCGATTAATGCGCTGCTCGACAAAGGCCCCCACTCGACAAGCGAAACGCCCTTCAAGATACAAGGCGGTGCAGCCGGCAACGTCCGACCGATCCGCAAAACTTGAGGCATTTGCCGGCGAAGACCGGGCCGTACAGCGCTACCTCTCCTGACTCGTTTCTTCCTTCGTTTGCTGTTCAAGATACGCCGCAATTTTTTCCAAGGCGAGCGCGCTCAATTTCGCCCCGTACCACGTCGGCATCGCGTCCCTCGGATACCCCGGGACCACAAAGGTACCCGGCTCGACGACCGACTCGACAATGTACTCGTGAACCGTCTTCGCTCTTCCCCGATATGCGGGATCCGCCAGTCGTTGCTGGCCGGTGATTCCAAGCAACAGTGGTGGACCGACGCGCCCATTGGCTCCCGCAATGCCGGGGATCCGATGACACACCGGACAGCCCGCCCGCGTGAAGATCAGCGTGGTCTCTTCTTCGCCGGTGACCAGTGGCACCATCTCAGGCACCACGACGGCCCCCGGGTGCGGAATGGGTGTGTGGCGCGCGGAAAACAGCGCCCACACGAAGCCCACGGCCATCGCGGCTAGCACGAGGGCATTGATCCGCCGGTCAGACATGGAGGAGAAAAGAGTGATGAGTGAAACGTGATGTGTGATGAGTGAGCACGCAGTCAGCGGTCAGCAGTCAGCATAGAACTCAGAACTCTTCACCATGCCCATCACTGATCACTCACCACTCTCTCAGTGGCGTTCATCGCGCAGCGAAACCCAATGGTCCGGTCTTCGAATTCGGGCTCGGCAGAAATGCGGGCGGTGACTCGTAACGCCAGCGGAAGATCGGCCCAGGAACCACCGCGCAGCACCCGCTTGTCGCCCTGTGCAGGACCTGTCG
>DATIGH010000199.1:0-5733 GCA_035454845.1 Nitrospira sp. | reverse complement strand
CGCCGGTTTTCGACCAAGCGCGGGACGCCTCAAACGTCTCATACGCTTTGCGATAGGCAATGAAGGCATTGTTCAGGTCTCCCGAGCTTTCGTACAGGATGCCGCTGAGGTAGCGCGCGAACCCGTCGTCACGGTAAGCCGTCTTGTCTTTGGTGCGATCCGTCAGGACGTTCAGACGGTGGTCGATCCGTCGCGCCTCCACCAGCGCATCCTCCCAACGGTTCAAGCAAGCATAGTTCAAGGCTTTGAGGACGTTGATCATGACCTGCTCATACGGCTCGCCTTCATAGGGCAGGCTGTTGTCGTTCGTCATGAAGGCCAAAGATTCCGTGCGGATGCTTCTTGTATAGAGACGGTCGACTTCCTCTTCCGCCTGCTCCAACACCTCGTTGCTCTGTTGATAGTCGCCGGCGAGCTGCAGCGTCATACCGCGATCCATTCCGTACAGCACGCGGCTCTTCGTCCCATATTCCTCCTCAGCCTTCCGAATGACGGCATCGGCCGTCCGGTAGTCGCTGGCAAGGAGGCTCTTGTCGACGAGGAGGTAGCGGTTGCCTGAGGATCCACAGCCGGACAGGGTCAAAAGAAGCAGGACAGCGGCGAGACCATGCGCAGAAACACAAACGCCCCACCATGCCGAAGCATATACAGTGGGGCGTGAAGCGAAAAGCCTCAACGGAGCTCTTGGAGCCTAGAAAATGGTGCGTTTCTTTTCGATGACTTTCTTAATCTTCTTCTGGCCGAACCACACCTTGGCGTTACTCTCCATATCGACCATTTGCAGGTCGACCTGATAGAACATGGCTTTGGTTCCTTCGGCTTCGTCGAGAATGGTGGCGATCGTGCCTTTCATCATATAGTCGGCGCCGATTTCCCTGCCGGGAGCCTTCTGCGTGTCTTCACGAGCGTACATGGCCTGTTCCTTTCGCTCCGTCCGCACTTCCTCGCGCTCGTTTTTGCCCGCCACGAAGGTGACTTTCTGAGAATTGGTCAGCTCACGCTCAAGATCCGTGACGAAGGTTTGGACATTGATGTGCTCGTGACTGTTGTTGAGGACGGTGCCGACCACCACCACGGGCTGGCGTCGCTTCGATTGGCTGAAGTTGTTCAACCACGGATACTCGAGCGCTTCTTTGACCATGGACTCGGCAACCATCCGAGAGTCGGTGTCATTCCACCGGCCGCTCAGATCGGTGACAACGCCTGCGTCCACGCGCGTCACCTTGGTTTCCGCGCCGCAACCTGCGAGTCCGGCCAATACCACCGCCAGGACCACCACTCGACTCCCTGCCATCGGAAGGCTCATCAGCGGCTCCTTGATGCAAAATTCCTGTTTAACGGTTGGCCCGTTTGTCTTCTTCCTTTTCGAGCCGTTCAAAGAGCTTATCCGCATTCTTGCGGACGTAATCCCGCACTTGGGCGTTGAGTTCCTTGGCTTGCTCCAGATTATTTTTCATTTCCTCGAGATTCAATTTAGTCAGCACGTAGTAGGTACCGGTCTTTTCATCCTTGTACCGTTCGATCGGCCTGACGCCGCTCAATGTCGTCGTCGTGACCGTCTTGATGGCCCGCTCGACGTTTTGTTCCTCGGTATTGCGCGTGAAATCGCCGGCGGTCGTAGAAGCGGCATAGTCTCTCATGAGATAGCCGGTGTAGGTTTCAAAGGTTTTGGCAATCTCCGCCCGAGCCCGGTTTTCCGCCGTGTCCCAGGCCAGCGGCTCATTCCTGACGCCCACAACGGAGCCGACGCCGTAAAACGCCTTCGTGTCTTTGTCGTTGAATGCACCGGAGCCCTGCTTTACCCATTTCGGAGGGCCACCGCACGCAACGAGACCCAGTAAGAGTATGAGCGCCATCCCACCACAGGTCACGTTCGAAAAATTCCCTCGTGGCTGATTCATGCGACGTCCTCCTTGAAAGTGATCATATATGCACTGCGGCAAGGGTGGTTGCTTCTCCAACTATTCGAGAAATCTAGCGAAATCATGCTAACATGCACCCCTCATCCAGTCAACGGAATCGGCACTCCGAACATCGTGTATATCCACTAAGGAGGACGCTTGTGGCTGACGTGCAGATCGACGATGGCATCATCAAAATTCTCAACCTTGAAGTGCAGGATCCGAAGGCCGCCGCCGTGCTCGCTGAATATCCGCAGGTTCGGTGGGCGGAAATCACGAGACGCGCGCTCAAAATCGGCTTGGGGTATCTCAAAGGAGGAGGAAAAGATTAAGGAGCCGATGAGGGGGGCGACTGCTGAGCGGCACGCGATTGGGCCACAGCTTCACGGGCCCGGTTATGGGTCCCTCCCAGCTCAAGATACCGCTCGAAGGCTTCGACTGCTTTCTTTTGATCCTTCATTTCATCGGCATACAGCGCGCCGAGCGTGAAATAGACGTCGACGTACTTCGGATTCGCTTTCAAGGCTGCTCGCATCGCCTGCTCAGCCTCGACATACTGGCCTCGTTTCTCATAGATCAATCCAAGCGTGTAGTATGAATCCGGGTTCTCCGGTGCGTATTGGACCGCCAACTTTGCCGCAGCCATCGCTTCCTCGATATCGGGAATGACCTCGAGCCGCACATAACTCTTCAACACATAGGCATCGCCGAACTTGGGATCGTATTCCAGCGCCTTATTGAGGCGCTCCAAGGCTTCGTCCTGCGATTTCCCGTTTTGCAGGAGGGCGAACGCCTGCTCATAGTGCATTCTAGCAGCCGCTTGACGCTCAGCCGGTGACTGAGGTTCGCCCCCGAGCCGGAACGCCGCTTTCCGGCCTTCGATCATGATCGTATCCCCGTCACCTTCGAGTTGCGCGAACACCGGATGTTGCGCATTCTTGCTTTGGTCGGTCACGTGTTGGCTCACGAACTGCCCAAGCTCCGATGCCATGAGCCAGCCGTTCTTGTCGAGATCGCCCTCACCGGAGAGCGCTTGGGTCAGTGCCTGCACAAAAAGGCTGCGATCCTTTGTCCGTCCTGCCACCTCGCCCTTGTCGGCCGCCGTCAAGACCTGAACCGCCCGCTTTTCCGTGTCGTCCTCAGGGGCGCTTCGTCCTTCGAGGGAGAGCGCTTGCGCGGCGCTGATCTCCCACCCCCGCACGGCCGTGTCGAACAAGAATAACGTATGCTTGGACGCGCTCCGATGGCTGAATTCTTTGAGCTGCTCGAACGTCACCGCTTTCGACACGTTCCCGGGCTGTGCATCCCACGGCACAAGATAGCCCATGTCCTTGCCATTCGTGCCTTGTGTGATGCCGGCGTGCCCGGCGAAAAAGATGACAAGACGATCTTGCCGGCCAACCTTGCGCGGCAGAAAATCAACCAGCGTTTGTTGCAATCGGCGGAAGCTGGCGTCTTTGTCATAAAGTTCGACGACTTCTTCGAACCCCAACTTGTGCAGGACCTGGGCGACGACCTTCGCATCTTCGACGGCACCGGGAATCTTGGGCGCGAGGAGATAGTTTTCTATCCCGATGACGACACCCCAGGACTTGTAATAGAGCCCTTCGGGCTTTCCGAGCTGGGCCTCCGCCGGCGTGATCTCGAACCCAACGATCATGAGGATCATGACCAGGTGGGAAAGGAAAGATAGCGGTGGGATCAGATGCTTCATAGTAGAAGAGCGCCCAAATGTCTTGCAAATCAGCCTACTCTGGCCCTGAACGGCTGTCAACCACGGGGCCCAGGCAATTGCATCGGCGGCCGGACCATTGTATGGTTGAGCCGCCTGCCACGGCTTGACGAAAAGACCGGCATTCACCTCACTTCAACGGAGCACGGTGTGACATGAAAGAGAATATCGAGACTCTCTTGAAAGAAAGCCGTCTCTACCGGCCTTCGGCGCGAACGACGGCCGAGGCCTATATCAAAGATTATGAAACCGAATACAAGAAATCGATTGCCGACCCGGAATCGTTTTGGAGCGGGATGGCGAAAGAATTGCACTGGTTTTCTCCCTGGACGAAGGTTTTGGAATGGGATTATCCATGGGCAAAATGGTTCGTCGGAGCAACCTGCAATATCGCTTACAACTGCCTCGACCGGCATGTCGCCTCCTGGCGTAAAAACAAGGTGGCGCTCATTTGGGTCGGCGAAAACGATCAGGAACGGGTGTTCACCTACGCAGAGCTCTCTCGCCAGGTCAACCGCTGCGCGAACGCGCTCAAAAAGCTGGGCCTGACCAAAGGTGACCGCGTCACGATCTACCTTCCCAAAATTCCCGAACAGGTCATCGCCATGCTAGCCTGCGCCCGCCTAGGAGTGATTCACAGCGTGGTCTACTCCGGGTTCAGCGCCCCGGCCTTGGCCAGCCGCATTAACGATGCCGAATCGAGACTGGTCATCACCGCCGACGTCGGGTTCGACCGCAGCAAGATCATTAATCTCAAGCCGATCGTCGACGAGGCGCTCAAGCAGTGCCGGACCGTAGAGCATGTCGTGGTCGTCCGGCGGCAGGCATCAGGCCCGCCTGCGACCCCACCCAGAGAACTTGACTGGACGGAATGGATCAAAAACGAAAGTTCTGTCTGTGCGACGGAACCGCTCGACGCGGAAACGCCCCTCTATATCCTCTATACGTCCGGTACTACCGGAAAACCCAAAGGTGTGGTGCACGTGCACGGCGGGTACATGGTCGGCACCTATACGACGACCAAGTATGTGTTCGATCTCAAAGACGACGACGTCTATTTCTGCGTCGCCGATCCTGGGTGGGTCACGGGTCACAGCTATATTGTGTATGGTCCCCTCCTCAACGGGGCGACGATTTTGGCCGCCGAAGGCAAGCCAGACTATCCGAATCCCGGCCGCTGGTGGGATTTGATCGAACGCTACGGAGTCTCCATTTTTTATACGACGCCCACGGCCATCCGCCTCTTGATGCGCCATGGGGAGGAGTGGCCGAAAAAATACGACTTGTCCAGCCTGCGCATTCTGGGCAGCGTGGGCGAGCCAATCAATCCGGAAGCCTGGGAATGGTTCCATCGCGCTGCGGGCGGCGACAAACCCATCATGGATACGTGGTGGCAGACGGAAACCGGATCCATACTGATCACGCCGCTACCGTGCGTGCCATTGAAGCCTGGCTCCGCGACAAGACCGTTTTTGGGCATCGAGGCCGACGTAGTCGACCGGCAGGGCAATCCTCTGCCGGTGAATCAAGGCGGGTTCGCCGTGATCAAGAAGCCGTGGCCGTCCATGATGCGCACCATCTACAAGGATCCCGATCGTTATAAGACTTACTGGAACACGATTCCCAACTGTTACACGGCAGGCGACGTGTGCCACAAAGATGCCGACGGATACATGTGGTTCATGGGGCGTGCGGACGACGTGATTAAAGTCGCGGGTAATCGCCTGGGTACAGCCGAAGTCGAAAGCGCGCTCGTCAGCCATCGAGCGGTCGCCGAAGCTGCGGTGATCGGAAAACCACATAAGACGGTGGGTGAAACGATCAAGGCGTTCATTATCCTCAAGCAGGGAGAGACCGAAAATCCGGAGCTCATCCAAGCGATCAAGGACCAAGTCCAGCACGAACTGGGAAAAATCGCAGTCCCGTCAGAAATCGACATCGTGACCTCTCTGCCCAAGACTCGATCGGGCAAGATCATGCGTCGGGTGCTCAAAGCCAAGGAGCTTGGACAGGATCCTGGAGACATTTCGACCATTGAGGAGTGAGCGCAGTTCACGTCCGGTGCAGCACTGCATACCGCTGCGAAGGAGGCAAGCATGG
>DATIGH010000198.1:0-2747 GCA_035454845.1 Nitrospira sp. | reverse complement strand
CTCGTCATCGGATTGCCGATTGCGTATTGGCTGACCTTTTCGAAATGGCGATGGAAGTTTCTTGTCGAATCCATCGTGGCGCTTCCGTTGGTGCTGCCGCCCACGGTGCTGGGGTTTTACATCCTCGTGGCGATCGGTCCGCATAGTCCGCTAGGCAGGTTCTACAGCGACATTGTCGGTCAGACGCTGCCGTTTAGTTTCCAAGGATTGCTCGTCGCCTCCATTTTGTACAGCTTGCCGTTTGCGGTTCAGCCGTTTGCGACTGCCTTTGAGCAAGTGGACCGCAAACTCATCGAGGCGTCCTGGACCTTGGGACTTTCGAAAACCAAGACGTTCTTCAAGCTGATCGTGCCGCTGTCTGCGGCCGGCCTCATCACCGGGGCGGTCTTGAGCTTTGCGCATACGTTGGGGGAGTTTGGCGTCGTGTTGATGGTCGGCGGGAACATCGAGGGAGTGACGCGAACGGTCTCGATCGACATCTATGACGATGTGCAGGCGCTCAATTACAGCGGCGCCGCGAAGACCGCGTTGTTTCTTCTCATCGTGTCCTATGCCGTCTTACTGTTCATCTATGCGATGAACCGCAAGGTGTGGGCGGTATGGCCGCAGAAATAGCGATCGACATTACGAAGACCTTTTCCGGGCGCGCGCCCATCAGCGCCATCATGCGGTATCCGCTCCAACAAGCCACCTCGCTGGTCTTGTTCGGTCCCTCAGGATCTGGAAAAACGACGGTGCTTCGTTCTATTGCCGGTCTGGAATGGCCGGAGCGAGGTAGCATCCGTTTCATCTCGCGAACCTGGCTCGACACGCAGGCAGGGATTCGGGTCGTCCCGCAACATCGTCAGATCGGCTACATGGCGCAGGACTACGCCTTGTTTCCCACGCATACGGTGGCTGGAAACATCGCCTACGGATTGGGAGCACTTTCGCTCGCTGAACGTCACAAGCGCGTGGATGAAGTGGTGGAGTTGTTCCAGTTGCGCGGTCTTGAGGCGGCCAAGCCGAGGGAACTGTCCGGAGGACAACAACAGCGGGTGGCGTTGGCCAGGGCGGTTGCGCCTCGACCGCAGTTGCTTTTGCTGGATGAGCCGCTTTCCGCGCTTGATGGGCCGACGAGAATGCAGCTCAGGAGCGAACTCCGGAGGTTGCTGAAACACCTGGCCCTGCCGTCGATCATTGTCACCCATGATTGGGCGGAAACGCTGAGCCTGGGAGATATGGTGGCGGTCATGCATGAAGGGCAGGTTCTTCAGTTAGGTGTGCCGCAAGATGTTTTCTGCCGGCCGGTCAATGCCGCCGTGGCCCAGATCGTTGGTGTGGAAACCGTCATCGAAGGTCATGTCATCGAGCAGGCCGATGGAGTGGCGACGGTTCGTGTCAACGGGACTCTGCTCAAAGGACTGGGGGTCCATGAGATCGGCTCGCCGGTCTTTGTCTGCATTCGGGGCGAGGATGTCGTGTTGGAGCAGGGTGGTACAGGACTGACCAGCGCAAGAAATCATCTGAATGGAAAGGTCAGTGAGATCGTTCCCCACGGTGTCATGGTTCAGATGACGATCGATTGCGGATTCCCGCTCGTCGCCCTGGTGACCCGAGGAGCTCAGGAAGAGTTAAAGATCGAGCGGGGTTCGTCGGTGGTGGCGGTGATCAAGGCAGGAGCGGTTCATCTGGTGCCGAGAACCTAAAAAAACTGCCCACCTAGGGGTCTCCCCAGCTTTTGTGGATAACCCTGTGCGTAACAATAAGTGACCGGTCAAAATTCCAGCGTTTCATCCCCCATCTGACCTGATTGCCTATATTTTGGGCATAGACAAAGACATCCGGACACCCCCATATCTAGCGGTTCTTTTCCATAAAAGCAGATAGGCCGCTATTGCTGGCGGCTGGACTGGGATTTCACCTGTTCGACGCCGGACAGCGAGGCCTGGCCTGGCGTTTCGCTCAAAGTTATACACAGACCCCGTATCTGCATAGCCATTTTCGCTACCCTTTATATAGAAGATCACACCAGAGGACTTGACAGGGTTCACCGATGTGTGTAACCATTGGTTACACTATGAAGCCAACCGATCTCAAGCGCATTCGTGAGCAACTTGGGTGGACGCAGCAGCAACTGGCTGATGCGCTGCACACGACTCGTGTCTCGGTTGCCCGGTATGAAGCCGGGATGCGTCGGATTCCGGGAATGGTCAAGGTGACGATCGATCGGCTGAGCCGTGCGTCTGCAGTTCCGATGGCTGGTATCGTTGCGGCGGGCCTCCCCATCGAACCGGTGCAGCAGTCGGAACTCATCGACGTGCCGCCCACCATGCTGCAGGGTGGAAAAACCTTCGCCCTGCGCGTGAAAGGGGAGTCGATGAAAGACGAGGGCATTCTACCCGGCGATCTCATTGTCGTGCGCAAACAGGAAACGGCCCAGAACGGTCAAACGGTCGTGGCACTGGTCAATGGAGAGGCCACGGTCAAGACTTATTTCAAGAAGCCGGGGCATATCGAACTGCACCCCGCAAACCCCGCCATGCAGCCGATCGTCGTCCAACCAGCCGATGAATTTCGGATTGAAGGGGTGCTCATCGGCGTGATTCGACATTGCGCAATCTAAAGATTGTATAAGGGAGGAAATATGCACAGGGGAATGACGAAAGAACGATTGCTGGATCTTCAGCGCACGGTGGACACGCTGCAAGGCCGTGTACAAGAGATGCAGTGGGAGCTGCGACAAGCGGAACGGCGATCGACCGAGC
>DATIGH010000197.1:0-5516 GCA_035454845.1 Nitrospira sp. | reverse complement strand
TAAGGAGTGAGCATGGTTCCACGAAGAATGCCCATGATGGGGAGCGCTGCGAAGGCGAGGACCACGAAGAGGAAGGCGATCTTAAATTTGGTTTCCAGCATGGCGTCCCTATGAGCCGGGAGCGGGACCTCCGGGTTCGAGATCGCTCGCACAGCGGATGCCAATCGTAATGTCCGTGCGCCAGTGTTTGGCCGCAAATCGCTTGGACAACCGGGCGTTGTGCTCCGTTTCACGCCACGATCCTCCGCGCACAACACGCAGATCGCTTCCGCCTTCGGGACCTTTCGGGTCGCGGTACGGAGACTTCTTGTAATAATTTTCGTCGTACGTGTCGTTGACCCACTCGGCGACGTTGCCGGTCATGTCATATATTCCGTACGGGCTTCGGCCGGCATCGAATGAGCCCGGCGGAGCCAGATACTTGTATCCATCATCGCTGCCGTCGACATTCGCCGCATTCGTGACGAACTTGTCGCCCCAGGGATATTTTCGTTTACCTTCTCCACGTCCGGCCTTTTCCCATTCGGCTTCGGTCGGAAGACGCTTCCCTGCCCATCGGCAATAGGCGAGCGCGTCATCCCATGAAACGCTCATGGTCGCGAATTCGGGCTTGAGCAGTTTCGACTGGTCGTCCTCGAACACTTCGATCCTGGGCATCTGCCGCTTCGTCATTTTGGCAAATCGCGTGTATTCATCCTGCGTCACTTCCTTCCGATCGAGAAAAAATCCTTTGAGGAACACCTGGTGTTCGGGCGCTTCATCGGGATCGCCGTCCTGGCTGCCCATCGTAAAAGGACCTTCCGGAATCTGCACCATTTCCCGACCTTCGTCGCCCATTCTGGTTTTGTACATCGAATAGTCCTGTGCGGCCACATTCGTCGCCGCGGGGCGGCTTTCGGTTTTCACCGACTGCACAAGTTCTTTCATCTTGTAGGCCTTGTTCGATTCGTACAGCATCATGACGATCATGAGGATAAAGGACCCGAATACAAAGATGATGGAACCGATCAAGACGCCTTTATTGTCCATACTCCTTCACACTCCTCACTGACCGCTCAAGCCGATGGATCGACCGGCTCCGATGAAGCCTTTCTCGCAGCCCGAACATCCAACAACATGGAAATCTGTACGCCGAGAAATCCGCCCATCGCCGCTCCGGCGCCAGCCCCCACCGAAATGCGCTCAACACCAGCAACGAGCCAGGCCAACGCCCCGCCCAATAGGCTGCCGATCAGGATGCTGATAAGAAACCGCCGCCCTCCGAGATAACCGATGACGCCCCCCATGGCGAGGCCAACCGCGATGGCCACCGGCATGAGTCCGCCGCCCATGATCAGACCGATCAAGGTGCCGACGGTGCCCATGACCGCAAGCCCGAACGCGATATCGAGCCATTTGCGCAGGGAGATGGTCTCGGCTGTCATCGCATCCAGAGTCACAGCTCCTACTTTCCCGATATCGCCACCATCGGTCCAAAATCGATCTCCACACCCGGACCAGCAATAATGGAAATCCCCCACGCCTTTGCGGCCGGCTCATGCTGGTGGATGCGCTTGAAATCTTCGTAGACATTCACTTTCTCTTCCACCCACTGCCCCAACGAGGCCGTCCCGCTTTGCACGACGATCTCGGAGCCGCTGAACATGCCACCCTCCGTCAGCGTGCCCTCGGGCTTCGCCGCGCTCCAAATATATTTCGTAAAGACGGGGATGAACAGGAGATCCGTATCCAGCGAGGCATATATGGCTGCGAGCGGTTCAGTGCCCTCCGCGGCCTTGTTCAGCCGCCAGCGCCACGTCAGAACCGGATAGGCCTTGGGATCCCAATCGATCTTCTTCTTCTTGATCCGTTGTCCGGCATCTTTGGCCGACAAGAAGTGCGTTCCGTTTTCGGACTGGATTTTATACGCGTCCCGTCCCTTCGAATGGCTCCGTTGGCTTTCATGGTCCCAGCTTGTCGGAAACCCGTCGGCTTCTTTTGCCTGAAAGTCTTCAAGCACCAACTGCTGCCCTTGGGCGGTAACCGATCCGGACGGAAGGACCAGCAGGGCGACCAATCCCGCGGCCATTACCCCATTCAGGCTTCTGCTCATGTCGTCGATGATCCTTTCTGCTGATTCACGCTTCTTGCGAAGGAGCTGGCGCGAGCGTCTGCGATGGCTGATCGAACAACTCTTCTCCGAGCTCCTGCTGTTGGCCCCGTTGGCACATCCAGAAGAGCGCGAGGACGGCGCCCCAAAACACCACCATGTTCAACGTCACCATCTTGGCCGCAAATCCGAGTTCCGGCGTGAACGCCCAGGGCGAGACGTCCGCCATCACTTCATTGACGTGCCAGGATAACCGACCGCTGGAACGAATGTACCCCATGAGACCCATCACCCATGTAAAAGCGGCGGCCAGGCCGAAGAGCACCACCATGCCGCGCACCGAGATTTTGCCCCATTGCACCGGCCCATGCACGACCGATCCTTTCAGCATGGCCCTGTTGATCAACAGGCTGACGACGATGACGGTCAGCGTCGTCACAGCTTGCGGCGTCGAGAGGCCGACACGCAGCTTCGCCGGCAGATAGAAGCCATAGACCGACAGCCAGGTCACGTTCGCGAGGCCTACGGCAAAGAGCGTTCCGATCATGATATTGCCGGTGGTCACCCAGGACACCGTCATCGTGCGATTGGCCCGACGTAAGTAGAGATAACTCAGCGCCGTAATGAGGATCATGACGTTCACCGCGCCGTTCTTCGCCGACATCACGCCGTAATTTCCCACCACCGGATGCTGGGCGCCGCCCATCGCTTTCACTTCGCCCGGCGACATCAGTACCGTATGCGGCGTCAGCCAAATGAACAGCGCCAGGGTCAGCGCCCCGAGGAGAAACTGGTAGTAGGATTGATAGCGCTCGCCTCCCTTGATCCGCGCCATGCCCTGCCAGATGTAATAGTTGACGCCAAGCAGCAACGCGCCGATCAGCAGCGCTTGGACAACGAAGAGCCATGTCAACAGGCCACCCATCATCGTCACGCCCATGCTCTGGCGGAACGCATACACGGAGTGCATCAACCAATAGCCGGCAATCGGCATCGGTAAAAGCGCACACACGGTCACGAAAAGAAAGATATAGCCGACCCAATCGAAGTAGGCCCGTTCCCCGTCCGTCTTGCTCGTAAAAAAACGATAGCAGGCATAGGCCAGGACGACCGCACCGCCCGACATGATATCGGCCAGGAACCGATGGACGTTCAGCGGATTCCAGAGCGCGGAATGTAACAGATGCCAGCCGTTGCCTAAGAACCGTCCCTGCGCATCAACGCCGGCCGGCGACATCATGAACGCCGCCCACGAGTTCGCGAGAAGAAGGAGCGCCGTCCCGAAGATGTTGGTCAGAATCCCGATCGCCGCATGGATCCACTTCAGCCCGGGCTCCGCCATGCGGTTCCAGCTGTAGTAATACAGAATGAGCAGCAGGGATTCACCGACGAAGACGATCGCATAGGCCGGCATGAATGCCTTGAACGTTCCGCCCATGTACTTCATGAAGCTCGGATAGAGCCACAGGAACATTCCAAGCATCAGGCTGCCGACGACGGCGGTGACGGACAAGGCGAGCAACGCCACCTTTGCCAGGTCTCTGGCCAACCCGTCGTAGCGGAGGGACAAGGCCGGTTTCTTCGTCAGCAATCCCAGAAATTCGAGCAGGGCACAGAACAACGGCAACGCAAGGACGAAGCCGCCAAAGTAGGTGTGCTGCTGAGTGACAAACCAGACCACCAAACGGCTGTCGAACGACCCGATCTTCGAATACACCGTTTCCGTCGGTGAGGGAGCAGCCGGTCCCTGTGGCGTGCCCGGGAGGTTGTAATACAGATCAGCAGCGTCTTCTGCATGCGCCAGTGGAACCCGGGCACCCGTCAGAAGGCCGCAGGCGAGCACCGCAAGAACAAGAGCCGCAAGCAGAACTCTCATGGTCCACATCGTGATGTTATCCCTTCGACGCACCAGCTACAGCGGAACTGGACGACTTGCTCAAAATGCCCATCACAAAAGGACAGCGAAGCAAGGAGGGACTTAGACTCATCCCTTGCCGGTCCTCCACCTGTCGTCGATGGCCCAAGTAATAGCCATACAGCGCCATCAGTGCAGTCACAAAGGCGCCGCCGACGATGGCGTAGGGCGTAGGGACGCCCGGGTGCTTCATGACGAAGATCACCACGGCCGCCAGGACGAGATAGTAGGTCGAGGCAAACGCCAAGCCAGGCCACCACCAGTACTTGAGCAGTTCGGCCGCCTTGGTTTCCATCAACGCCTGCACCCAGGTACCGGATCGTCGTAGTCCGCCGAAATACGCGCAGAGGGCCACGCCAGCAGCGAGGGCCGTGACGGCCAACACTTGCACGAGCGTTGCGATCTGATGATCGTCGAAGAGCGCTCCCATTGAGGCGCCCGCAGCGCCGACCATGAGTCCCGAGGCGATCCACGGCCCGACGATCGTCGCACGCGTGGCCAACAGACTCCGCAAGGGAACCCCGTCCGGGAAGGTGGGACAGGGACGTCCCATCAGCGTCACTTTCCGGACATGGCCAATCTCAAATGCATCTCGCGCCACGGCTGTACAGGCAATGATGATGGCCATCATCGCGGGACCGTCCGGATGCTTGAGGTAGTCATAGCCCACGAGCCATAGGAGCGCCAGGACGAGAAGTGACAGCTGAACCGCATAGACAAACCCGATCCACCCGGCGATCCACGTCAAAAGGCGTCGGCCGTCCTCACGCAGGATTGCACCCCACCCCAGCGAGCGTGCCGCTCGATAGGCCACCAATGCAGTGACCAGACCAACCGTTCCGCTGATCAGCAGCAGCACGATCGGGTCGGTCAGCGGCATGACATGTTTAACCAGACGATAGATGCCGAAGGCAATCAGGCCCGGCACGAACATGACGATGCGTTTCCGCTTGCGGACCGAATCCTCGGTCACAGCGAGGCTGAGACTCGGGAGAACTCTCAATGCCATTCGATGCAACATCAGCACCCCGTCGCGAGTGAAGCGCCGCTCGCATCTCGTCCTTTGAGAAGAGCTGATGGCCGATAGCTGATTGCCGATAACTTATTTGGCATCACTCATCACCCGTCACTTCTCATCACTCTCCTAATGAGCTGGGGCCTTCACTAAGCGGGTGGCCTCGACCTGGGAGCCTGACCGCCCGCAGCGGGGCCCCACACCGGGCGGGGTGCGAGGACGGTCGGGCTGGTCGAGGACAGGACCCGCTCAAGTTTTGGCCCCCAGCCCAAAATATTTCGCCTTCACTTCTTCCATCAGCGCCACCGTTACCCGACCAATCCCACGTTCCGCCGCGGTTCGCTCGAGTTCGATTCTCGCCATGGTCCGCACGGGGGCCGGCACATTGTTCAATCGACGTTCTGCCTCTGATTCCCATTCGATGCGCTCACCGCGAGGCCGCATCAGGCTATCGTAGGTCACAACCCGTTCTCCGCGTGCGCGGAGGTCCTGTTCCA
>DATIGH010000196.1:0-4151 GCA_035454845.1 Nitrospira sp. | reverse complement strand
GAGCCATGGTTCATGACGCAGACTCCTAAAGCGGTGCGCAGTTTGCTGAATGGAACGATTTGGAACGTCGCCTTTGTCAAGATCGATCAGCGTGATTGGGCCACGCGAACCCGCGTGCTACCTCAAGAGAAGGCCGTGGTTGTAGGAACGCCTGGTCGGACGATTCAACCCGCCACGATCTTGGTCAACACCTACCGAACAGCGGTGCCGGATGACCCGTTCTATCAAGACACACATAACCTTCCTATGGGTGCCGTGTCGGCAGACCAACTGGCCCGAGTGATCGCCAAGGAAATTGAGCAGAACATCATCGAGAAATCTATGAGAGGGCATGTGGCTGAAGATGAGTTAACCACCCCTAAGTAGAGTCGAGCTACGAGCGGTGCTGGGGGGCGAACTGGCGGATCATCCCGACGTGACCAATATTAGATTTTGGATGACGGAACCGAGCGGGGCTTTATCAATGCAGACACTTTAGGGATTTGCTCGTTCAAGGCTTGACGGAGTTCCTGGACTTCTTCCTCTGTGATTCTCCCGTCAGCGCGCAGTTTGTCGACGAACCGATCATAGGGATCCGTTAGCACACTGATGATTAAACTGAGGATGCGGCTAAGATCCGTATGATCCATTACTTCCGTAATTCCGCGTCTTGATCGTTCTAAGGGACGAGACGCTCCTAGGCTGAAGGAACGAACCGGTCCGCCGAAAAATCGCCACGCAACTGCTCCGTCACGAGGCGCCGGTAATCGACGTGCTGTTTGACCATAAACACCAATCCCTCCTTGTCGATCACAATGAGCAGCGCATCTTCCGCCACCAGCATCCGTGCAGGATCCCCAAGATTGATCCGATATTGCGTCCGGCCATCGGGATTTCTCCCAGGACCGATTACCAATTCCGTCAGTCCGTCGATCACGCCTTCTTGGGCGTTCTCCCGTAGACGGACTCTCGTGCCGTCGGGAATTCGTCTCCATGTCGCTTTCCTCTGATTGATCGATCCGATTTGGGGTTGTGTCATGGTATTCTCCTTCAACAATCGCGTGGGCTGAGGCGCTAGCGAAGACCGCGGCCTTGCGCCGGCTGCGTTCGCTCTCCTATGGAATAAGAAGAATGCCTTCCGTTCCGGCGTTGAGACATCATCTGTCTGGGGTGGTCGGATGACGGCTGCGGGCTACCTAAGGCCAAGGGCACCGCATGGCCTAGAAGGCGTTCGATGGCACGGAGTTGCTGTGGATCTTCGGCGGTGACGAAACTCGTGGCCCGTCCGGTCGTCTTCATCCGAGCCGTCCGGCCGATTCGATGAACATAATCCTCAGGGCAATGCGGTAAGTCGAAATTGATGACGTGGCCGATGTTGGTGACATCAATGCCCCGTGCCGCAATGTCCGTCGCGACGAGGACGCGAAAGACCCCCCGTTTAAAGCCTTCCAGCGCGCTTCGGCGCTGTGAAAAACTGCGATCGCCATGCAGGACGCCGACTCTGTGCCCCGCGCGACCGAGCACCCGGCCCAGATGATCCGCTCGATGCTTGGTCCGGGTAAAGACCAAAACAGTCTGCTTTTCGTCTTTTAACAGGGAAAGAAGCAAATCCGGTTTACCGGTATGCGTCGTATAGTGCAGCGCTTGTGTCACACCGTCTGCCGTCGTGGACGACGGCGTGACCATGACGCGGACCGGCTCTTTGACACTGGCGTGTGAGAACTGTGTTAGATCGGACGGCAGTGTGGCGGAAAACAGCAGCGTCTGCCGTTCTTCCGGCAGTGCGGTGAGAATTTGATTGATCTGCGGGGCGAATCCCATGTCGAGCATCCGGTCGGCCTCATCAAGCACCAGGATTTTTATCGGTAGCAGATTGATGGTTCCGTTCCACATGTGATCGAGCAACCGCCCAGGAGTCGCAACCAAAACATCCGGCCGCTGACGGAGACCACGTACCTGAGCTTGCATGTCAGCGCCACCAACTATAACCGTGGCAGAGATTCCAACACGGCGACCGAGTTTATCGATCGCGGTGAGTATTTGGAGCGCGAGCTCTCGCGTCGGAGCCAGAATCAACGCTTGCGGCTCACCTTTCGGCAGCCGAGCCAGCCGTTCGATGATGGGAATGACGAATGCGGCGGTTTTCCCCGTTCCCGTCTGAGCGCAGCCAATGACGTCACGGCCGGCCAGCGCCGGAGGAATCGCCTGTATCTGAATCGGGGTGGGCGAGTAGAGCCCTGCTATGGCGAGATCCTTGACCAATGCCTCGGACACACCAAGACTATCAAAACGTAGTTCAAGAGACGTATCCACTACAAATCCTTTCAGTGTGATCGCATGATGGCGGGATCAGAGAACCGAGGGGAGAAACAACCGGGAAGGGTGCCGCTCCAGACTGGACCTGGTCGCGATGCGATCGCGAAGTCCGTAATGCTTATGCATGTCCCTAGCCGGACTAATACGAGGGAACAACTGGTGACAGCATATAGAACTCTATCGTCACAGTCAATGCATTGTGAACTATTGTGACCTGTCTCGCAGCACCTTCGGACTTAGAAACGATTCCGACCGCCGAAATCATTTCCCCGTCCAGAGCCGCTGAACCGACCTCCACCGGAGCGTGGTTCCTGCGGTTTCGCTTCGTTGACGGTCAGCGACCGGCCGTCCATTTGCGTGCCGTTCAAAGCGGCAATGGCAGCCTGAGCCTCTTCCGGTGTGGACATTTCCACGAAGCCAAAGCCGCGGGATTGTCCGGTAAACTTATCTGCGATCACGCGTGCCGATGCGACGGTGCCATGTGCAGCAAACAAGGTGGTGAGTTGCGTTTCAGTGGCTGCATAAGGCAAGCCGCCGACGTATAGTTTTGTACCCATTGGGGTTCCTCCTTCTGGAATGACATTGTGTGAAACACGAGAACGACTAAGGAAGGAGAGGGCCAAAGACGCAGTCTACAGGAGCGGCTTGGTCAGGCTTCCGATCACACTCTCGGTGACAACAACATCGGTGATGGGCCGTATCATTTATCTTCCATGCGAGGCCCGCCGCGATGAAAGTTGGCTGACTGTAGCAGTTCTTGAAACACTTAGCAACCTGCCCTGTGCGAGTCCTTTACTAGGTGATTGCCTTGGCAGTCAGAACAAGGGAGGCTGCGGTCCCCATTGAAGCCCTGCCAAATCTGGATCTTCTCCCTCTCTGACAGAGGGGCGCGAAGTTTTCTGAGACTTGCGCAGCGCTCGCTTGGCTTCCTTCTCCTGGCGCTGCCTCTGAAGGGCTTTCTCACGATCGCGTTTTGCTAGTGTGGAATTACCTCGTGCGATGGCGTCCTCCCTGGTTAACCGGAACAACCATTCTGTTGACGCTTCCCTCCAACGGTCAAATGCATCAAAGCTATTCGGTCGCGCCTCGGCGCCTCGCTCGGCTTCCGTCAGATTGACGGCCGCGGCCACGCCCTTTCGTATCTTGCGCTCTGGACCGTATGGTGGTTTCCTGTCCAAAGCCTCGGCTTGCGAGCAAAGACACCTCTCTTCTGATCGTTTCGATAGAGGTGGTCGATTCGGCAAGACGGGGATCAGATAAACCCAGCAAGTCCCATCGGATCTTCGGTTTAGAGGTCCTTCTATTTTTCTTCGAGATTTTCATCTAGACACTCCTATTGCAAGGCCCGAAACATACCTTTCCTCAGAGTCTTTTCTCTACGACCGACGAACGTCACTCGTCAGGAACGGGCAAGAAGGGAATCGCGCAGAAACAATGATGGAGATTGGGAAAGCGCGAGGGACAGAAGGTCCTACAGTATCACATACGTTGCCCCAGCGTCAAACGACCTTCTTCCACCGCAAATTTTATTTCGCGGCCTTATGGCAAGTTCACAGAAATGACCTGGCAGGCGTGAAGATCGACTTTCTTTGAGGGAATGTCCCCACAGTTATCCATTCAGGATCTCTTTGGACGTACTGATATTTCACGAGCAACGATCGCAGGTATAGTTGGAGTGGGGTTTTGGTGGCGACAAATATCCAGAGGTGACCGCTTACCTACATCGCTGGATGAACCGCTTTAATTGCCGGGTAGAGTTCTTCCAAAGCCATCGATTTTCTATAGACTCCTACTGCCCCGGCTCGTTCCATCGCATCTGTGTTGTAATCATTACCATACTCTGACAAGCCGATTAT
>DATIGH010000195.1:0-15755 GCA_035454845.1 Nitrospira sp. | reverse complement strand
CCTGAGAAGACGTTTCACTCTTGACAGGTGCTCGCTCTCTCCGTAGGCTTCGAGCAGCCTACACGCATGACAGCCCACTGGCAGACGGTCCAACGGATCTCCACAGCCCTCCTGGCTGTGACGGTGCTGACCGGCTGTCCGCGAGTGTTGTATCTGGATTATCACCCTTCGGCGTCGATCAAAGGCAGTGGCTCTGTCCGCGTCGATGCATTCGCGTATGCCGGACACCCAACGGGACTCATGCGAAAAAAGGAAGTGGAATCTGGTGAGCAAGATCCCGAAGTCCTCTATCTCTCTCAGGACATCGGCGAATTTTTTGCCGCTGCGCTCACCAAGGAGCTGACCTTGGCGGGATATGAAGTGCGGCGCGACTCATCTAGATCCGTTTCCGGCACTATCGAGCAGTTTTATCTCGATTATGTCGGGCGGCACGACCAAGTATTCAAGATAGAGACCACCTTCCAGGTGGGGCGTGAAGGTGCACCGGCGTTCACCACCTCCTGTCGGTCAGAGCGCCAACAGGCCAAGGACTGGATGAAGAGCGGCTCGCTGATCGAGCACGGCATTCGAGACTGCATCGAGGCCTTCGTCAAGGAGGCCCAGACGGCGGGAGCGCTGTAACGGGCCGTAGGGAAAGAGGAACCACGATGCCGGGATTTGAATTCATCGACGATGACGAGCGACGGCAAGTTCAAGACGTGCTCGATTCGGGCGTGTTGATGCGCTATGGATTCGACGCAGCCAGGAACGGGCACTGGAAATGCCTCGAACTCGAACAACGCTTGGCGGCAAAGTTCGGTGTCCGCCATGCCCACGTCTGCTCAAGCGGCACCGCCGCCCTGAGCGCCGCCTTGGCTGCCTGCGGCGTCGGGGCCGGCGACGAGGTGATCCTGCCGCCCTTTACCTTCGTCGCCGACCTGGAAACCGTCCTCGTGGCGGGCGCAGTTCCGGTGTTCGCCGAGATTGACCAGACGCTCTGCCTCGATCCGCAGTCAGTGGCGAAGGCGATCACGCCAAAAACGAAAGCGGTATTGGTCGTGCACATGTGCGGTGCAATGGCGCAGATCGACGCCTTGCAGGACCTTTGCCGTACGCATCACCTCACCCTCATCGAGGACGCCGCCCAGGCTGCCGGCGCCGCCTTTCGAGGTCGCATGCTGGGGACATTCGGAAAGGTCGGCTGTTTATCTTTCGACTATGTCAAAACCATTACGTGTGGTGAGGGTGGCGCCATTGTGACCGACGACGGCGACGTGTATCGCATGGCGCAGGCATTCACCGACCACGGCCATGACCATCTGGGGGTCGATCGAGGCGCAGACCAACATCCGCACATCGGCCTCAATTTCAGGCTCAGTGAGCTTCATGCAGCGGTTGGGGTGGCGCAACTTGCGCGATTGGACCGTATTCTCGAGATACAGCGTCGACATAAAGCCGCGCTCAAGGACGGACTTGCCGGGCTTCGCTGTCTTGAATTTCGCACCGTACCCGATCCAGCCGGGGACTCTGCGACCTTTTTGAGTTTCTTGCTGCCGACGGAGGATGAGGCCCGTCATGCCGCGAGGGCCCTGGCCACAGCCGGCGTCGACGGCTGCTTTTACTGGTACGACAACAATTGGCACTATCACCGGAAATGGGACCACATTAAGACCTTCGCATCGCCCGGCCGCCTGGCCATTGACCGCTTCGGATACGGTGCCGACCTCACCAAGGTTTCGCTGCCACAGTCCGACGCGGTCATGAGCCGGACCCTTTCGATGTTGATCAAACTGCGGTGGACGCAGCAACAGGTAAGTGATAGACTCGCACGAATGAAATCCGCCTTGGCCTGACTTCTTCCCTGTCGGTGCAACTCGAGCAGACTTGATGAACGTCGCCATCATCGTCCCGGCCCGTATCGGCTCGACGCGCTTTCCCAAAAAGCTCCTCCACCGGATCAAGGACAAACCGGTGATCGTCTGGACGGCTGATCGAATCAGGAAGGAGGCGCCCGAGTTTCCCCTGTACTTTGCGGTCGATCATGAATCGCTGGCGGACGTGCTCCGTCGAGACGGCTATGAAGCGATCATGACCAACCCAGACCACTCTTGCGGCACCGATAGGATTGCCGAAGCGAATCGTCATCTCAAGGCCCGGTACGTCGTCAATGTCCAAGCAGACGAACCGCTGGTAACCGGCAACCAGATCAGACAGCTGGTCGAACTGATCCAGCAAGATACGGAGATGGCGACGCTCGGCACCCCGGTACGTTACGACAAGGATTATCACAATCCGAACCATGTCAAGCTCGTCTGTGACGACCACGGCTACGCGGTGTATTTTTCGCGGGCACCCATTCCCTACATGCGCGAGACCCACGGGGCCTTCGATCCGGAACTGGCGGCGAGCATCCCGGTACTCATTCATCTTGGACTGTACGCCTACACGGCATCGTTCCTTGAACTCTTCTGCACGCTCGCGCCAGGCAAACTCGAACAAGTCGAGAAGCTGGAAATGCTGCGGGCGATGGAACGGGGGCATCGGATCAAGGTTGGAATGTCGAAAGAGGCATTGATCGAAATCGATACGCTCGAGCAGGCGGTCGAGTTCGAACAAGTGGTGACGGAGCGATTCCCGTTGCATTAAGAACGCATTGAAACACTCCACCGGCTTGGCTCTCATGACCTTGGGGGCGGAGCGGGATGGTTATAAAGGGACGCGATGTATCGAAATTTGCGTCTGGTTCCGCAGCTGATCTACGGACGGGGCAGCATCTATCAGTTGGGCGACATCCTCAGCAAACAACGCACAGATGCCGGTTCTCCGGTCGTTTTTCTCATCGACGCCGTCCACGAGAAACGGGAGTTTTTCCACAAGCTTCCGCTGCGCCAGAACGACCTCATCATTCTCGTCGACGTCGGAGCAGAACCCAAGACCCAATACGTCGACGAGCTGACCGAACGCGTCAAGGCGTTTTCGAACCGCCAGCCCGACGCGATCGTCGGCATCGGAGGCGGCAGCACCATGGATCTTGCAAAAGCCGTATCGATCATGTTGACGAATCCCGGTTCGGCGGCCGACTATCAAGGATGGGACCTTGTCAAATATCCCGCCATCTACCACATCGGAATTCCCACCTTGGCCGGCAGCGGGGCGGAGGTTTCGCGCACGGCCGTCCTCACGGGACCGGTCAAGAAACTGGGTATCAACTCAGACTTCACCCCCTTCGATCAGATCGTCATGGACCCCAATCTCATCGCCAGCGTGCCACCGAACCAGCGGTTCTTTACGGCGATGGACTGCTATATTCACTCATGTGAATCGTTGCAGGGAACGTTCATCAACGAGTTCAGTCGGGCCTTCGCCGAAAGCGCGCGCGACATTTGCCGGGACGTATTCCTGAACGACTGCGACAGCGTTGTTGCCGATGAACGGTTGATGGTCGCGTCTTATTTCGGTGGATTGAGCATCGCATACTCGCAAGTCGGTGTCTGCCATGCTCTGTCGTACGGCCTCTCCTATGTGTTGGGCGTGCGGCATGGAGTGGGAAATTGCATCGTCTTCAATCAACTGGACGAGTACTATGAAAAGGACGTGCGCGAGTTCCAGCGGATGATTCAGAAAAACCGCATCGATTTGCCGACAGGCGTGACTAACGGCATCGACGACGCGGGAATGAACAAAATGATCGATACCGCACTGGGTCTTGAGCCGTTGTGGAAGAACGCGCTTGGAGACAATTGGAAGCAGTTGATTACCCGCGAGAAGATCCGCTCGCTCTACGTGAGAATGTAAGCATCATCCGACGCCTGCCGTCCTGATCCATGACGTGACCCACGCGCATGCCTTCAGGAAGGCTGAATCCGACCAGTGAACATCCTGATCGTCAAAACCAGCGCAATTGGAGACGTCATTCATACGCTTCCATCGCTCTGGTCACTCCGCCTCCAGTTCCCTGAAGCACATATTACCTGGCTGGTAGAAGAATCGGCAGCCGATCTCGTGATCGCCCATCGAGCGCTGAACCGCGTGCTGGTGGTGCCCCGCAAGACCTGGCTGAATGATCTCCGGGCCGGGCGCATCTCTCGTGCGCTCTCGGGACTGACGCAATTCATCCGGCAGTTACGGGACACTCATTATGACCTCGTGATCGATTTCCAAGGTCTGCTCAAGAGCGCGATATGGGTGCTCTTGGCTCGCGGCACCCGCAAAATAGGTTTCGGCCGTGGAATGGAACACGCGGAATACAGTTATCTGGCGCTGAATGAGCGGATCCCCGCCGTCGATATGAACCGGCACGCCATCGACCGGAGCCTGCTGTTACTGAATGCCATTGGGGTCCCCACCGCGGACATCCGCTATACGCTTCCTGTCACGGCGCAGCATGAATCAGAGGCCGCAGCCCTCCTGCAGGCCTGTGGCGTGCGCGCGGAGGATCGAATCGTGGCGATTAATCCCATGGCCCGTTGGCCGACGAAGCTATGGGAGCCCCAGTTTTTTGCAACGCTGGCCGACCGACTCGAGGGCGAAGGAATATGCGTCGTCTTTACGGGAGTCGACCAAGACGGCCCAGCGCTTGATGAGATCGGTCGGTTCATGACCTGCCGGCAGCGGCGCCTCGATGGCAAAACCAGCTTGAACACTCTTGCCGCCCTGTACCGGCGCGCGCAGGTCGTCGTGACGACGGACAGCGGGCCGATGCATCTCGCCGCGGCCCTTGGCACGCCCGTGGTCGCCCTTTTTGGACCCACCGCACCATGGCGCACCGGTCCATACGGGCCGAACCACGTCGTCCTTCGGGCGGGTCTGACCTGCAGTCCCTGCTTCAAAAAACAGTGTTTGACGACGCTCTATGAGGAACGAGCCTGCATGAAGCGCCTGACCGTGGATCAAGTCGCCCATGCGGTGCTCGGAAAAATCGCAGGGGCGCCTCTCACGGCCTCGACGTGACGGGGCGTGCCCTACAACGTCGCGAGGGTCAGCGGCTGCTCCTCAAAATGTACCGTGCGATCTTCACGTTCGTGGTTGTGCTGTTCGTACTGGCATTCCCCCTGTGGTTGTTCAGCCCAAAACGTCGTGCCACCCTGTTCAAGCGTTTGGGATGGCAACCGTATCCTCGACCTAGGCCAGCCTCTCAAAAGCCGGTATGGATCCACGCCCTCTCCATCGGCGAACTGCTGTCGGCCGGAAGTCTGATCCGGCGTTTGCACCGAGGACTTGAAAACCGGCCGGTGCATCTCTCGGTTTCGACCGCCTCGGCCTTCGCCATGGCACACGATCGCTTTGCTCCATTTTGTGACGCCATCTTTTATTTTCCTTACGATACGGCGTTTGCCGTAAACCGATGTCTTGATGCGGTGGATCCGGCGTTGATCGTGCTCATTGAAACGGATATCTGGCCAGGATTTCTGGACGACGTAGGCTCGAGAGCGATCCCTTGCCTCTTGGTCAATGGACGCCTCTCACCGAAATCATTTCGTTTGTACGGCCGCCTGCGTTTCCTCTTCGAACCGGCTTTCAGAATCTTCCACTGGATCTATCCCCAATCGCCCGGTGAGGCGCAACGGTTTCTTGCGATGGGTGTCGCGCCAGACCAATTACGCCGCTCCGGCAACCTTAAGTTCGACGTGGCTGCGGCCGTCCCTGAAACCAACACGCTTGCGGCCCTTCAAAAGGAGTTCTTAGTCTCATCTGATTCGCGCATTCTGATCGCCGGCAGCACCCACCGTGGCGAGGAGGAGATCATCCGTTCGTGCTTTCTCCGCCTCAGAAGCGACTTTCCCTCTCTTCGTCTGATCGTGGTGCCTCGGCGCCCGGAACGAGGCCCCGAGGTCCTGCAACTCTTCCAGCAGAACGGCACCGAGGCCGTCCTCGTTTCAGCGCTCAACCGTTTAACCCCGGTCGTCGTGGTGGATCGCATGGGCTATCTAAGCCGCCTGTATGCGTTGGCAGATCTGGCTGTGATAGGAGGAAGTTTCGTGCCGCAAGGGGGGCAAAATCCGATCGAACCGGCCGCCTGCGGAAAGCCGGTGCTGTTCGGCCCTGATATGCACGATTTTCCCGATGTCGCCGCCTGGCTCCTCGAAGCCGGGGGCGCGATTCAAGCCGCAAATGAACAAGAGCTCTTTGCCGCCTGTCATCGGCTGCTTTCAAATCCGGGGGAAGCGAAGTCGATGGGCGAACGGGCCCGCGGGGTCGTGAGGGAACATCAGGGCGCAACCGAGGAGGTCGTGCAAGACGTCGTCGGGCTTCTGGCACGGCGATGAATCGATGAGAACGTCGCCGCTCGACCTGTGAGGCCGCCCGCTGGTCGGATGATGGCAGCAACGGGCGCCGCCCCTACCGCAACTTTACGACCTTCCCTTCCACTTTCGTGTCGGCAACAAACTTCTCCATGTTCTTCTCGAGCACCTCATTGACGAGCTGCTGGGCGTCTTCCGGCTCGAACCAGAACACTTCATCGCTTCCGCTGCCGAGGAGACGTTCTTGGATCGCGCTCTCATCACTGTGGTTGGCCACCCGCACCATCATCGTATTCTTTGCGGTGAGTTCGGTATGGCCGAATTTGCTGACGGCGGTCACCGAGAGATCCTGAATCGTTCCAGTGATCGTCGCATCCGGCGACGCTCCTGCTGCACCGTCCAAGCTGGCCTGCCAGCCTCGCTTGTTCAGGTGTTGGACGAGTGCCTTGGCGACGGCCTCTCCTACCGTGTCTTTCGGCAGGTCGAAATAGCTGGTGCTCCCCCAGAAATGCGACCGATTCCCGAGGTGAGTGCGGTCCATCCGGGCGTCCTCGAATGGTTTCACGATGACTCGAGGTCCGCTGCCGGAACTCACGGTTCCAGGGTCAACGGTGGTATTCGGAATGGCGACATCCACCTTCTCACCGGTCGCACAACCGGCCAAAAGACTGAAACAGACGGCTACGACTCCCCCTAATCGACGCATCCTTTCCTCCTGTGGCTTGTGAGACGAACGACAGGCGGTCGTTCGTCCGAACTACTGAACGACAAAATGGGCTCGCCGGTTTTGCTGATAACAATTTTCGTCGCGTTCCTTGCAGAAGGGGCGCAACTCTCCGTAACTGGTCGTTTTCAGTCGAGTTGCGGGCACACCGAGATCTTCCAGGTAACGTTTAGTCGAGCGTGCCCGCTTATCACCGAGAATCAGATTGTAGGCTTGCGTCCCGCGCTCGTCACAATGTCCTTCGATGACGACCGCCTTTCCCGGTTTGCTGTTGATCCAGGCGGCGTTGGCGCTCAGGGTCGCTTGAGCATCTCTTCTGATCGCATGCTCGTCAAAGTCGAAGAAGATATCTTCAAGGCTCAATGGTTCTGCCGGGACTGTCGCGGTAGACGGGACAGCAGCGGGAGGCGACGGTGCGGCGGCAGGAGCGGAAGCCTCAGGACCTCCTCCTCCCCTCGATGCGGAAGAAGGGGTTTCTTCCGGTTCACGAGCCGTTTCGAACGTGCCGCCGCCGGGAACGGTGGCCACACTCTCGGGCTTGATGGTCTCCACTGGGGCGGTGGCGCCCTTGCTAGTAGACGCGGCGTCCCCTGCCGAGGACGCCACGCGTTTCGAGCAGCTCATGAGGGGCGCTACGGTGAAACAACAGAGCAGAGCCGCTATGAAGATCCGTGGAATCAGCCATTGTGGCATTGTCCACCTCTCTCTCTGGTGAACGGCAATCCCTCGCGGATGTGGTGGAGTCGCGAGGGCACACATAAGGCAGGAGACTTATAGCCGGTCGACGCGTTTCAGGCAAGGGGAAGGTGGGCCGGGTTCCATTCTGACTTATTTCACCTTCGAAAAGTCCGCCGGGATGCGGATTTCCTTGCCATCCTGCAGGTTCACCACAAACACCGAGACGGCGTTGGGATCAAAATTCTCATACGCAAAGACGGCCGTAAAGCGCGACCGATAGGCAGGCCCGTTGCCTTCATTCTTGCGCCCACGCTCCGCCTTCCCGATATCGATCGCTTTCACTTTCTTACTCCCCTGTTGCAGCTCGATGAGCGCACCTTCTGCAAAATACTCGTCATCGCCACACAGCTGTACTTCCACTTCCATGTTGGGCATATCAACGACTTTCTTGATGAACTCTTCCGGCATGCGAATGTCGGTTTTCCGTTTCTTGGACTCGGAGGCTTCTTGGCGACCGAACGCTTCGAGCCGATACCGCTTGGTCCTGAGAATGGCGCTGGCTCCGCACGCATCCTTTTCAGGATCGGCGCCCACCCGGGTCACCATGGAGGCATGCTGCAACACCTTCTTCACTTCCTCGGGGCTGTTGGCTTTTTCCATCGGTGCCCGGCCGGCTTCCAAGGCTTTCTGCGCTTCCTCCGTCGTGAGCTTAACGTCGATAGCGAAGGTTGAATTCACACCGATGACGACAATGCAGAGTAGTAAGATTCTGACGAGGTTCCCTCGAACAACCATGAGACCCTCCTTAAAAAACAAAATGAAGGCGGCATTTTACGAAAAGCCCTTCTCCTTTGCAATCAGCCGGGAAAACGCGCCCAATTGCCGTAGGGCTTCCTGACATACACCGATTCCACGTCGACCGGAACTGTCAGTCCTCCTTGCATCAACAGCCGGGCGACGACCCTAAGCGGAAATCCAACCACCGTTGTGAAATCGCCCTCGACCCGTTCAATCAACTCGGCGCCGGAACCCTGGATGGAATAGGCGCCTGCTTTGCCGAGGCTGTCTCCAGTCATCAGATAGCGTTCTTGTGCGTTCATGTCGAGCGGCTTCATCCACACACGGGCGGTCGAGATCTCCGTGTGTTCAAAGTGCCGGGCCTGGCACGCCGCCGTCACGGCCGTCTTCACCACGTGACTCCGGCCTGCGAGATGCCGCAACATCATGCGAGCCTCTGCGAGATCGCGCGGCTTTCCGAGCGCGACCCCGTCGGCTTCGATGAGGGTATCGCTGGCCAGGATCATGGCCTCAGGGTCCTGTGAGGCAACCGAACCCGCTTTCGCTCTGGCAAAATCGGCGACGAGATCCTCTGTCCGCTGATGCGGCACCAGCACCTCTTCATAGTTGGGAGATCGCACTTCGAAGGGAAGGTTGAGGAGGGCGAGCAATTCACGACGGCGCGGCGACGTCGACGCCAAAACTAACCGCATCGTGACGCCAGCGGGGCCGTATCGCTTTCGCCGAGGGATGCATCCTTGACGTGATTGCCCTCGACCAGACGGCCGTTTCGATAGTCGGCAAGCACGGCTTCGACGTCCGCAACCGACGAGACGAGGAACATGCGCGCCCGCAGAGCCGCGGCATGCGGAAATCCCTTGCAATACCATCCTAGATGCTTGCGCATGCGCCTAAATTGATCCGGCCCCCAATGCGCGTCGAATTGCCGCGCATGTGCGAGAAGCATCTCAAACCGAGCGGCCAGTGACGGTGACCAGGAGGCTGTGTTCCATGTGTCTGTCGTCTGCGCATGACGCCGGGCCTCTTCCTTCTCGCGAAAGAACCACGGTGCTCCTAACGCAGCCCGACCCACCAGGACGCCGTCAACTCCGCATTCCCTGACACGTCGCACGACCTCGTGTAAGCTCTGCACATCACCGTTACCAAACAAGAGCGTGCCGCTTCCTCGTAGGAGCCGGGCGGCCCGCCCGATCGCCGTCCAATCGGCCTCTCCTCTGTACATCTGCTGCAGAGTTCTTCCGTGCAGTGAAATGACCGCGGGAGTTTCGAGCAGCAAGTGCTCGATCCAGCGTTCCACGATCACCTCGTCATAGCCAAGGCGCGTCTTCACCGACAACGGAATCGGTGATCGCATGCCAGCCGCGACATGGTGCCTTCGGGCATTCAACCGATGGACGGCATCCACTCTCGCTGCTTTCACACCGGCGGCCTCCAACGTTTGGCCGGCAGTCCAATCGGCAATGCCCTGCCGCGCCGCGCGCATGATCGCGTGGGCAAGCGCAGGAGTTCGGATCAATCCGGCTCCCGATCCCGACGACGCCACGTTACGGCTTGGACAACCCATGTTGATGTCCAGGCCGTCAAACCCCAGCTCGCAGACGACGTGCGCCGCTTGGTAAAAGAGGTCGGGGTCTTTGCCATACAATTGCGCCACGATCGGCCGCTCGTCCTCGTGGTAATAGAGGGAGTCCAACAGAAACTCCGGTCCCCGGCAGACGTCATGAACGTGGGTGAACTCTGTGAAGATGACATCCGGCTTTCCATGGCGGGCGGTCATCAGGCGAAAGGCCGAGTCTGTCACTCCGTCCATGGGAGACAGGCCGATGACCGGCTTGGGCAGTCGAGTCCAAAACGTCATTGACAGGGCTCCACAAGCACTCGGTCTCCGGCACAGGCCTCTTGATAGGCCGCACGCAACTTCTCAGCTTCGCCACGGGCATGGTCCAGGAGCATAGGCGCCCGTTCCGCGACAAACTCCACCAGACGATCGATTTTCAAGAGAAAGAAGTCATACGGCCGATCGGCCGGCCGAGACTTGTGAAACCACCAGGGGACGAACTCATGCAGAGATACACCCTGCTCGGCCAGACGTTCGCAGGTTTCAGGAAACATGTCGGCAATCTTCCCCCCCCAATGCAGGATCTCATGGGGCAGATAGACATGGGTATAGCGTACGAGACCCGACGGATCTGCAATGACGGCCTGCCACTGCGGTCCGGCCGGTGGGTGCTGACCCGAGGCGATCTGGGCATAACGGACATAATCGGCTTCGAGATCAGAGCCGTCATCGGACGCGTGCGTTCGACCAGGAACTTCCAGGGGATCGCAAACGGCCTCCCGGGTCGGCGTCTGGGTCTTCATCAGGTGTGCGACCGTCGGCCCGATACGGGTGAGCGCTTGGCCAAATTCCTCAACGATCAACTGCGCTGGCTTGGTATCAACCTCTAAAGCGACACCCCGGAGGTTCCACAGACGAGGATGGCTCAGGACGCGATCAAGGATCCCCCACGACACCGATGGAATCGGCGCGGCATGCGCGTCGATCCATGGAGGATGCGCTTCCTGCCACGACGTGTCGGCTTCGTGCATCGCGAGTCCGGCGATATGGATTTCAACCACGCGCTCCATGGGAAATTCGTCAAGGAAATGATCGATGAATTTCTCCAACGATGCTGGCCGCTCGGCTGCCGAATAGCGGTAGACGGTCCACAAATGTCCGATATCAAGGACAAGTCCGCAGGGCGTTCGTTCGGTGACCAGCCGAAAGTATCGCGGTACGCTGATCGTGCCCACCATGAAATAGGTCAGCGGCGGCATTTCCAAAAGGAACAGCGGTCCAAATTCGTCATTCGGTCGGCGGTGGTGGTCCAACCGTTCTTGCACCAGGTCAACATTGGCCGCCACGATCTCGGCGCTTTCTCGTGTATATAAAGGAGGGAGATAGGTACCGAACGAGTATCCTCCCATTTGTTTGGTCGCGCATTCGTGATTGAGCCAGGGACTGGTAAGAATGTGCATCTGTGAGGCCACGCCGGCGAGTGCCTCATCGAGACAGGGTGAGGTGGAAAAATCGGGCTGGGTGATCCATAATCCTTCACCGTGATATGCCAAGGGCATGCCCGGGAGTGACTGCCGGACCGCCCGTAGCGCTGTCCCGGTGGCGCTAAAAATCTCAAGATAGGCCGGCTGGGAGACCTGGCTTTGAAACCGGGTCATGAGATCGAACAGATCGGGAGAGTAGACATCGACTGACAGCCCCAAACCCAGAGGTGGAACCGCCGCCACCCGTCGCTGAAACTGCTCTCGCATCGATAGCCGATCAACCATGAGCGTCCTTGTGCTGAGACAATAATTGGCCTAGTCTAATCTCCGAACCCTTTGTTTGACAAGGGAACTCCTGAGTAGGGTCGCCTCAGGTCGTCTGCTATACTTGGCTTACGCCGCAGGGGGCCGGCCCCTCTCGAGTCGTCTATAAATCACGCCGAATCGCGAGAGGCCGATGCTTGGTCAGAATGAACCATCCCCTCCGCCGCAACATGTACCCACTGTGGTGGCCCATATGATGACGCCGGGAGTAGTTCAAGTGCCGGGCGATGTCTCCGTCAGTGAGGCGGCGTTGCTGCTGGAGCGAGAGCATGCGCCCTGTCTTTTGGTGAAGGATACCGAGGCGGCGTATGGGTTGATGACGGCCGGCGACATCGTCAAGAAAGTCGTCGCACGAGGCCTGGACCCCCATGACATCGAAGTCCGCAGCATCATGACACGGCCGGTACAGTTCATCGAATACAGTGAAGCGCTGGAGGAGGCCTGCACGCGGATGGTGGCGACGGGGGCCTCCCTGTTGATCGTCACGAAACAGAATGAGCCGGTCGGGATATTGAGCGCGCACGACTTGATGCTCACGCCTCCGCGACGGCCAACCAACATCCCCGCCGTCGTCACGCCCCTCGATGAACGTGCGTCACAGCAGAAGGCCTATAACGCGAACATCGTCCAGCTGAGCCATGTCGGTATGCGTCTGGAGTCAGCGTCGAGTCTGCGGAGCCGGACGCGCGTGATGCTCGTGTTTACGTTGCCGGGCCACAATGCGCCCCTGACTCTTCAGGGCAAGGTGTTGTCGTGTGAATCGATCCTACCCGGTGCCGCCGCTTCACCTGAACGGGCGTTCGCTGTTGAAGTGCAGTGCGCGGACCTTTCCCATACGGACCTGGCTCGTCTCAAGGCCTGGACACTCCAGTCGATTCCTCCAACCGCTGATCTTCCCTGACATCTGTTAATCACTGCTTCTTTGACCAAATGTCGGTCTATTGATAAGATTTTCATCTCGACTACTACTCATAGAATGGATTGAACTTCATGAAAACGACCCCCACCCGCCCACGCACGATGCCGTCCAACGAGGATATGCTGAGTCAGGTGCGCTCACTCCTCGAATCTCCCGACGACGATCTTTCCGCCGCATTAGTCAAGGAGATCTTCGCCGGGATCCTCAAGCTTCATGACGCGCATCTCGAGCCGCTGGATCTCAAGATCGTCAACCGCGCCATCAAGGAGCTGCGGCATGCCTTTCGTGTGTTCCGGGACTACCATCACCGCAAGAAGGTGAGCATCTTCGGGTCGGCCCGTACGACGACGGACGATCCGAACTATCAGGTCGCCTTCGATTTCTGCCGTCGGATCGTTGAAGAAGGCTTCATGGTGATCACCGGAGGGGCGGACGGCATCATGCGTGCGGCCCAAGAAGGCGCCGGCCGTGAGAACAGTTTCGGCGTGAACATCATGCTGCCCTTCGAACAAGGTCCGAATAATACGATCGCCGACGATCCGAAGCTCGTGACATTCAAGTATTTTTTCACAAGGAAACTGATCTTCCAGAAGGAAGCCAACGCCATTGCGCTTTTTCCTGGAGGCTTTGGCACTCACGACGAAGGCTTTGAGATCCTCACGCTCGCCCAGACGGGCAAAAGTGACCCTCAACCGATTCTGTGTCTACAGGCCCCCGGTTGTGATTACTGGGACGACTGGTATCGCTTTATCACCCGGCAGATGCTGGATCGACGGCTGATCAGCCCTGAGGACCTCGGTCTCTTCAAGATCACGAGCTCGGTCGAAGAAGCGATCGCGGAAATCCGGCTGTTCTACAGGCGATTCCACTCGACACGCTACGTCGGCCGCCAGTTAGCCATGCGTCTGAACGCTCCAATCTCCGCGGAACAGGTCTCGGCGATTCATGAGCAGTTTGCCGATTTGCTGCTTGAAGGCACGTTCGAGCTTCGCGGAGCGCTGCCTGAAGAACTGGATGAACCGGATCTCAAAGACCTGCCCCGGCTTGTCTTCGCCTCGAACCGTCGTAGCGCCGCGCGACTCAGGCATCTGATCGATCATATAAACGGCTTATAGACTACACATCGCGTCCTCGGATATCAGGGCACCACCAAGCCCTGCCGATGTGCCCACGACGGGCTTTTGTCCCGGCACCTCCCATGGTATGCTCGCTCCAATGGCCGGCTCCGGGTCCCGACAATATTTTCCGCTCGCCCCCACCGTTGTGCTCTATCATGCCGAATGTGCAGATGGTTTTGGAGCCGCGTGGGCGCTGTGGCGTCGCTTTTCCCAGGCGCGATATATCCCCGTCAAACATGGCTCCCCGCCGCCGGAAGGATTGAAGGGTGAACGCGTCGTCATCGTCGATTTTAGCTATGCGCGGGACGTCCTGGACAGCATGGCGCGCGAGACTGAACGGCTGCTCGTTCTGGACCACCATATCACCGCCGAAAAGGCCTTGGCTGGGTTGCCCTACGCGTATTTCGACATGAAAAAATCGGGCGCAGTCCTGGCATGGGAATGGGCGCACGACCATCCGGTGCCGTGGCTCCTGGATTACATTCAGGACAAAGATTTGTGGACCTGGGCGCTCCCGATGAGCCGCGAAATCAATGCCGCCATCGCCTCTTATCCGTTCGACTTTCATCTCTGGAACGGTTTTATGCAAAAGGAGCTGGAACAGGAAGGCCGGGCAATTCTACGGTATGAACAAGAACTGGTGAACAAGCTCGCCGGGCAGGCGGTGCTCGTTGAATTCCAGGGTGAGACGGTCCCCTCCGTTCAGAGCGCGATCCTCACCAGCCAGATTGGGGAACGGCTCTCTGCCGAGGCGCCATTCTGCATCATCTGGCATGACCGCGATGGACGGCGTTATTACAGCATGCGCTCACGCAACGACGGGAAAGATGTCGGCGCGATCGCCGCCTCGTTCGGAGGCGGCGGTCACACGCATGCGGCGGGCTTTTCCATTGCGCTTGGGCCCGATGGATCCCTCCCGCCGAACCCCGCGTTGCCTCGATCCGTTATTGACCGCCGCCGCAACACCTCCTAAGCCGGTGGCGGCATGATCCCCCTCCAGGACGACAATCCCACCGAACTCACTCCCGTCGTCACGATCACGTTCATCATTGTTTGCATCCTGGTATTTTTTTACCAGGCGAGCCTCCCAGCAAGGCATGCCGAAACCTTCGTCTTCCAATATGGCGCGATTCCTGCGCTGCTCTTCGGCGAAGCAGACCTCCCCCCATCGATCGCCGTCGGGATCCCCGCCTACGGCACTCTGTTGACCAGCATGTTTATGCACGGCGGTTGGATGCACCTCATCGGCAATATGCTCTATCTGTGGATCTTCGGTAACAACATCGAGGATGTGATGGGACACGCGCGCTTTGTGGTGTTTTACGTGGCGTGTGGCGTTCTCGCAGCGTTGAGCCATGCCATGATCGATCCGACGTCGACGATTCCGATGGTTGGAGCCAGCGGAGCCATTTCGGGCGTGCTTGGCGCCTACATTCTCTTGTTTCCTCGGGCGCACGTTCTGGTGTTCATGCCGGGGATCGGCATGATGCACGTGGCGGCGGGCGTCGTGTTGGGCCTGTGGTTCGTGATGCAGCTCTTGAGCGGCGGTATGAGTATCGGCGGTCCAGGCGGCGGCGTGGCCTTTTTTGCACACATCGGGGGGTTTGTGGCGGGGATGGTGTTGATCCCATTCTTCAAACGTCCGGACGTGCCGTTCTTTAAGACAGTGAACAGTGATGAGTGAACAGTGATCAGGAATTCTGGATAAAGGCTCTCGTAACAGCTTCCATCACAGTTCACTTTTCACGGATCACTTGTCACTTCCTTTAAGACAGTGAGCAGTGATGAGCGAAGGGTGATGAGCTATCAGCTATCAGCTATCAGCTATCAGCTCTCGTCACTCATCACCGATCACTTCTGCTAGGCGTCAATCAACTCGCGGACTTTTTCGACTAACCCCCGTTGACGGTACGGCCGTCTGAGGAGGTATC
>DATIGH010000194.1:0-10026 GCA_035454845.1 Nitrospira sp. | reverse complement strand
GATCGGCGCCAAGAGCGATGATCCGCTCGACGTCGCGGTCAGATTGCATCAAGCACAACCGCAGCGACGGCAGGATGCCTTCATAGAGCCACCGGACCGGCGGGCGTCGCTGACGGGCGTAAGACGCCGTCGACAATCGGCCGTTGACCATGATCGTCGGCACGCCTCGACGTGCCAGTCGACGAAGAAGATTGGGCCATAGTTCGGTTTCAATGAACACATACAGCGCCGGCTGCAGCCGGTCGACGGTGCGCGCGACCGCCCATGAGAAATCCAGTGGAGCATACAGATGCTCGGCAATGCCCGCCAATCGTTGCTCGACCGCGTCACGTCCGGTTTCGGTGGCGGTGGACACGGCAAAGCGATGGTCGGGATGCCGCCGGTGAAGTTCACGAACCAACGGCGCGATAGCCACCACCTCTCCCAAAGAGACCGCATGCACCCAGATAAGCGGCCTCCCGTCCGGACGCACGGGCGGCGTCCTGAATCCGAACCGTTGTGGCAATCCCCGCCGGCAACGCGGTTTGGCCAGGAGAATCGCGAGAATCACCGGGGCCGCGAGCAGCAACAGCCCATTGTAGAAGACGTTCCACATGAATATTGACGACCGAACGAATGAACGATCGGTGTCTCGAAAGTGCTACGAGCGGCAGGTCACCGCCTCGTCGGCCTGAGCAGTCAGTTGATTCAAGAGCGCTTCCAGTTCAAGGCGTTTCGCTTCCAACTCCGCCGCATCAGCCTCTGGTGGGACCCAAAAAGGCGGTCCCCACAGGAAGAGGCCGCGTGAGAAGGGATACGGCACCATAAAGCGGTCCCAGCTCGCGAAGAGTTTTTTTTTGAGCAGGCGAACGCCAGCGGAACGATCGGGAGCCTGGATGCCCGCGCAAGCTGCATCACGCCCATTTTGGCGACCTGAGGCGGTCCCTTGGGTCCGTCCGGCGTGACAACAAGATCGACGCCCGAGCGGCCCAGCCTGATTAATTGACGCAGCGCTTCAACGCCTCCTCTCGTGCTGGATCCGCGCACCGCCCGAAATCCAAACCGTTCCACGATGCGCGCAATGATTTCCCCGTCCTGATGCTGGCTGATGAGGATGTGTGCGCGCGTCCCCCTATAGGTCAGGGGCATCATGAGCTGGCGGGCGTGCCAAAAGGCGATAATGATCCGTTTGCCCTCTCGGTACAGCCGGTCAACGTGCTCTTGGCCGCGCGTTTCGATCCGCATCGATCGGCCCAGTGCACGAATCGCTGCGGCGCCGACCGGTGGAAGGACGGTGAGCTTGAACCAGCTTTCAATGCGTGTGCGCCGGCTTTCTCGGTTTTGGACCTCATCACCCATCACGCATCACCCGTCACTTCTTTCACATTCGGCACATCCTGGAACTGGAGGGCATGGAGGCGCTTATAGTGACCGCCTCGCAGGAGGAGCTCGTCATGGGTCCCCGTTTCGACGATGGTGCCTCGATCCATCACGACGATCCGGTCAGCGCGTTGGACGGTCGACAGGCGGTGTGCAATCACCAGCGTCGTCCGGTGCGCCATCAGATTGCTCAAGGCCATCTGCACGACTCGTTCCGACTCGGTATCCAGGGCCGACGTCGCCTCATCCAGAATGAGCAAGGGCGGATCCCGAAGAATCGCCCTCGCGATCGCCAGCCGCTGACGCTCTCCGCCGGACAACTTGATGCCTTTTTCGCCCACCATGGTGGCATAGCCGTGAGGAAGCCGCTCAATGAAGTCATGCGCATAGGCCAGTGTCGCGGCTTGCACCACGTCGGCCTCAGTGGCCCCCTGACGTCCGAAAGCAATGTTGTTGAACACGGTGTCGTCGAACAGGATCACCTCTTGCGACACGATGCCGATATGCGCCCGCAGCGAGGACAGCGTGAACGATTGAATATCGACACCGTCGATCATCACCGTGCCCGCTGTCGGGGTATAAAACCGGGGAAGCAGATTCGCCAGCGTCGTTTTGCCGCTTCCGCTGCTCCCCACGACCGCCACCATTTGACCGGCTTGAATCACGAGATCGACGTCGGACAACGCAGGGATTGTCTGACCGTCATACAGAAAGGTCACGTCCTGATAAATAACCGAGCGCGTAATCGGCGGCATTATCAGCTGGCCTCGGTCAGCCTCCTGTTCAATTTCCAGATCAATGACGCTGAAGACACGTTCGGCCGCCGCCAGGGCCTGTTGAATGGTGTTGTTCGAGCCGGACAGGCGGCGAAGCGGCGCAAAGACCATGAACATCGCGGCCAAGAACGAAAAAAACGCCCCCGGCGTCATGTCGCCGTTAATGACGAGGAACCCGCCGTACCAGATAATCACCGCAACTCCAACCACGCCGATCACCTCAATGTGGGAGGAGCCGAGCGAAGACACCTGGATCGCTTTCATCGTGGTGCTGAGAAAGGCCTTATTGCTCTCTCTGAAACGCTCCGCTTCGGCCGCTTCCCTCCCATAGGCCTTTACCATGCGGATGCCGGAGAGGGTTTCCTGCAACGTGGACGCCATGTCGCCCATTTGTTCTTGACCGCTTTTCCCAAGCGCGTGAAGGCGTTTTCCCATGCGCATCATGGTCAAAACGGCAATAGGAATCACGATGACCGACATGCTGCCGAGCTTCCAGTTCTGGTAGAAGATCACGCCGAGCATGACCAAAAACGTGAGACCCTGCTGAAAGATGTCCTTGAGCACGCCGGCAATCGCGTTGGCCATCAAGGTCACATCGTTGATGACGCGGGACACCAAGCGGCCGGACGCATTTGCGTCATGATAGGGCACGGGCAACCGCACCATTCGACCGAACAGTTCCTGGCGGATGTCGGTAATGACCTGGTTGCCCACGTAATTCATTAAGTAGTTTTGCCCATAGCTGAACGCGCTCTTCAGGACGGCTACCGCGAACAGGGCGAGCGGCAGAACCAGCAGCAGCGCTTCGTTCTTGTTGATGAAAATTTCGTCGAGAACCGGCTTTACCAGCCACGCGTAGGCCCCGGAAAAGGCGGCGACCATGGCGGAACACACGAAGGCTGCGCCCAGACGAACCCGATAGGGTCTGAGATACCGGACCAGTCGTATGAAGCGGTCTAGACTCGACATTCTGCCAGCACCACGTCGGCGGCACGACGCGAGGCACCCGGTTCGCCGAGCGATTGGCGGACCTCGCGCAATCCGTCTTTCATCTCCTCACGCGCCTGCCCATCGGTGAGGAGGCGGCGCACTTCCCGCCACAATTGCTCCGCGGTCGCCTCGTTCTGAATGAGTTCCGGAACGATCGAACGGCCGGCCACGAGGTTGACCAACCCGATCCACTTGACGCGGATCAAGCGACGGGCGAGCCAATAGGTCGGCCATGTTGTTTTATAGACCAGGACCATCGGGGTGCCGACCACGGCGGCCTGGAGCGTTGCGGTCCCTGAGGCCACGAGCAGTACGTCGGAGGCCGCCATCACTTCACTCGCCTGGTCTTTGGCCACAGTGACCGGTACCGGTCGGTGCGCCAGCAGGTGGTCGAGCAGATTATCATCAATCGACGAGGCCTGCGCCAGGAGAAACTGCGTTTTCGGTTCGCTCGTCGCCAGGCGCCTGGCCGCCTCGAGAAGCACGGGGAGCAGCATGCTGACCTCGGCCAGGCGGCTGCCCGGCAGCAGTCCCACCACCGGAGCCGAGGCGTCGAGATTATACTTCGCCCGCAACGCGGAGCGGTCAAAAGCAGGCGCCACTGAATCGAGGAGCGGATGGCCGACGAAGGTACACCGGACGCCGGCCCGCCGGTACAGCTCGGCCTCAAAGGGCAGAATGACGACGACATGGTCGACGTGTCGTTGAATCCGTTTCATCCGCCCCGGACGCCACGCCCAGAGTTGCGGCGCAATGTAATACACCACGCGCAGGCCGGCGGCCTTGGCGACGCGGGCGAAATGAAAATTGAGCCCGGGATTGTCGATCAACACGACGAGATCCCACCGTTCGGCTTTCAAGACCCGGCGGATGGCGCGCACCCGCAAAATCAGCGATCGGACGGCGGATAGCCCGATCAGGCCCATCACATCGAGTTGTGGAATCCCGGGAATCATGGTCACGCCGGCCGCTCTCATGCCGGCACCGCCGATGCCGACCAACTGGGCGCTCGGATCGCGGGCGGTAATCGCTTTGGCCAAATGCGCGCCATGGAGATCGCCCGAGGCTTCACCGGTAATCATCAAGATTCGTGGCATGGACGGAGACCTAGCTATTTTCCTGATTCCGCCGGACAAACCGCTCGATCGCCTCCAGGACTTGATGTGCGAGGTCCAAGGCCGCTGCGCCGTCTTCCCCTGAAACGATTGGCCGGCTTCCCGTTTGAACGGCGGCAAGAAACGATTCGAGCTGAAGTTTCAACGGTTCTTCTTCACTGCCTCGCAGCTGCTCAATGACGATCGACGGCCGCACGCCGGTCCCCGCCTCCCGACGGCAGATCATGCCTTGCCTCGCGTGAAAATCGATCGAAAGATAGTTGTCCCGCTGAAACAACCGAAGGCGGCGCATCTTGTTGGTCGAGACACGGCTTGCCGTGAGATTGGCGACGCACCCGCTTTTGAACTGAATCCGTGCATTGGCGATGTCGATCGTCGAGGACAGGACCGGCACGCCGGCGCCCTGGACGTCTTCGACGGCACCGGGATTGAAAGACATCACCATATCGAGATCGTGGATCATCAGATCGAGAATCACGTCTACATCGGTGCCGCGCTCACTGAAACTGCTGAGACGGTGGCATTCGATGAAGACCGGCCGTCCGATGTGCGGGCGCATCACCTGCATGATGGGATTGAATCGTTCGCTGTGACCGACTTGAAGGCGGCACCGGCGATGAGCGGCCAGCTCCACCAACTCATGGGCTTCTGCCGATGTCACCGCGATGGGTTTTTCGATCAGGACATGTTTGCCGGCCAGCAAGCATGTTTTCGCGACACCGTAATGTGCGGACGTCGGCACCGCGATGCTGACGACATCCACCTGCGGCAATAATTCCTCAATCGAGCGAAACACCTTGGCGCCATGCCGGTCGGCGATCATCCGCGCCCGTTCCGAGGAGAGATCGACCACGCCGACCAGGCGGGAACCGTGAAGCGACGCGTAGAGCCGGGTATGATGCTGGCCGAGATGTCCGACCCCGATCACACCAGCCCGCAATGGTGTCACGGACTTATGACCCTCCGCTCTGGGGAGCTGTCTTGACGATACCAACGACGGCAATGCGGGCCGATTGTGCGTTCCTCAGCGTCAGGTCGCGATCAAGAATGATCGTGCGGCCCGCCTCGATCGCCAGAACGGCCGCGTTCACCGACGCCATGACCTCAATGGTCCGCGGACCGACCGCCGGGAGATCGAACCGCAGATCCTGTTGCGGCTTGCAGCGCTTCACGACGACAGCGCCCTCTTTCGCCAGCTGACCTCCCCGTTTGATCGCTTCGTCCGTCCCTTCGACCGCCTCCACCGCAACGACCACGCGATCCTTGACGACGACACATTGTCCGATATCGAGCCGGCCGATGTCATGCGCCACCTCCCAGCCGTACCGGATATCCTCCCATTCCTTTTCGCTGGGGACTCGGGTCGTCAATGGACCTTCGTCGGCCAATATGCCCTCAAGTCCAAAGGTGGATTCACAGATCGTGATGCCTTCCTTCTCCAGCTCCTTGGCAAGCTCGCGAAGAATGTCGTCGTCCTTCCAGAGCGCAAGTCTCGCGGCCAAGGCCAACGTGCGAAAATCCGGACGGACGGTGGTGAAGACATGCGTCTTCTTGATGCCGCCCAACATGACCGCCTGACGGACCTGGTCGTCCTTGAAGGCTATGATGAGCTTGTTGAGCTGGCCGATCTTGATCCAATGGATGCGATCGACGTGATTCGCCAACTCCGGATCGGTTTCTCCCTCATGGGCCACCGCTGACACCTGATAGCCCAGCTTTCGCGCATTATCTGCAAAGATGATGGGAAACCGGCCATTGCCAGCGATCAATCCCAACCGTTCGCCGATCTCGACGTGAGGCGCATGAGTCATGAACTTATTCCTCGTCCTCTTCGTCCTTGCCCATCGACCGGCAAATACCCCGCTTAGTCCCTTCGAGAAACGTGAGCACACCCATCACGTCCGGTTGATCGCCGAACTCCGCCTTCGCCAGCCGTGCCGCTTCGGCTATCCGATGCCCGGATCGGAACAGGATGTCATAAGCCCGCTTGAGCACCGCCACCCGGTCGGGAGAGAAGCCGTGTCGGCGCAACCCGACGGAATTCAGGCCGTACATTCTGGCCCGATAGCCGCCGGCCGCCCGCATGAAAGGTGGAACGTCCTGTCCCAACGCACAGCAGCCGCCGATCATGGCGTAGGCGCCGATGCGGACGTACTGGTGAATGCCGGTCAAGCCCCCAATGATCGCATGATCGCCAATCGTGATATGCCCTGCGAGGGTGGCGGCGTTTGCCATGATCAGCGAGTGGCCCAGCCGGCAGTCGTGCGCCACATGGACGTAGGCCATGAGAAAATTCTTGTTTCCGATCGACGTCACGCCGCCTCCCTGCACGGTGGCCCGATTGACAGTGACGTATTCCCGCAAGACGTTGTCGTCGCCTATCACCACCTTCGTGGGCTCCCCCTTATACCCAAGATGCTGCGGCGGCCCGCCGATCGAGACGAACGGATGGAGCTCGCACCGTTCGCCGACCTCAGTCCATCCCTCCACCGACACGTGCGAGAGCAGCCTCGTCCCTTTGCCGAGCGTCACGTGCTCTCCCACCACGCAAAACGGTCCTACGACGACGTCGTCGGCCAACTGCGCCTTGGGATGAACAATGGCATGAGGATGAATCTGCACAAAACCTCCTAAATGACAGGCCAGAGGCACGTGGCAAGAGGCGAGAGGAACAGCTTGCCCCTAGCCCCTAGCCTCTCGCCCCTAGCCTTGCTTTTCTTCCGTAACCATCGCAGTGACTTCGGCTTCGCAGACCAGTTCCGCCTCCACGAACGCCTTTCCCGCCATCTTCCAGAACGGCGACCGTTTTTTTAGCACGTCGATTTCAAAACGGATTCGGTCTCCTGGCACGACCGGCTTCCGGAACTTGGCCCCGTCCACCCCGGTCAAATACACCACGGGCCTGCGGGCCGGCCCCAAGGACTTGAACGCGAGCAGTCCGCCCACTTGCGCCATCGCCTCCAAGATCAAGACGCCAGGCATGACCGGCCGCTCGGGAAAGTGCCCTTGAAAAAACGGCTCATTGACCGTCACATTCTTAATGCCGACGATGCGCCGATCCGGCTCGAGTTCCAACACCCGATCAACGAGCAAAAACGGATAGCGATGCGGCAGGAGCGCCTGGATCTCGGCTTGTTCCATTACAGCCATCGTCGACTCCTCTTCCGAGTCTAAAGAATGCTCAAAATGGCTATCGTTCTCACCCACCTGCCCCCCGGCGCGCAAAGGCGCGCCGTTCACCGCGTCAGGCCGCGACAAGCGCTAAACGACGCGAGAACGAAGCCTGGGCCAAGGCGCACTTTGTGCGCCGGGGTTGGGCGGGTGAGATAAGTGCCATTTTCAGCATTCTCACTTGTTCTGCTTATCGAATTCCTTCACCACCTGATCCGTGACGTCCAACGCCGGGTTGTGATAGATCACGATCCGAATCATCGCTTCGTTCCCACGATCGATGACCGCGACATAGCCTTCTTTTTGGGCAACCGCCTGCGCCGCGTCCTGAACTTTCTTCGTGTACTCGGCCACCACTTCCCGCTGCTTCTGTTGGATCTCCCGATTGAAGTCAGCCAGACGGCGCTGGTACGCTTCCAGCTTCGCCTGGAATTGATTTTGCTTTTCTTGCTTGGCACTCTCGCTGAGTTTTCCCTCCTGAATCGTCTGCTCGAGTTCTTTGAGTTCCTGATCGTCCGAGTTGATGATCTTTTGTCTGGTGGCCGAATAGGCCTTGAGATCCTCCAGCGCCCGTTTCCCCGCCTTGGACCGCTCAATGACCAGCTGCTGGTTGATGACGGCGACTTTGACAGGTTCCGCTGCCAACGCCATCGACGACAGCGCCCAGCAGAGCGGCCCGAACGCCGCCAGACAGACGAATGTATGCCTCATCATGACTGTTCCTCCTCGGCAATGCTCCTGCCGGTGTTACGGATACTCTTTGTTGAACTCCTCGATGACCTGAGTCGTGATATCCAACTCCTCCGCGCCGTAAATCGCGGGACCTCCTTTGCCCTTGTCGATCACCACTCGCAATCCGTTTCGATTCGCCACCTTGGCGACGACGGCCTCCACTTTATCACGGAACGCTTCCAGTACGTCCTTTTGTTTCTCCTGTACTTCGCGATTCAATTCGGCCGCCTTCTGCTGATACTCCGCCATGCGGCGTCTGAACACCTGTTCGCGTTCATTCTTCGCGGCCGGGCTGAGAACGCTGGCCTGCTTGACGAAATCTTCCTCCATGCGGCGCAGCTCCTTTTCCTCCATCTCGATCAAGGCCTGCCGGTTCTTCGAAAAGGCGGTCAGCGATTCTTTGGCTTTTTTGCCGGCATTGGAGTCGTTCAACACGCGGGCCGGATCCACGAGACCGATCGTGCCTTCGATCTTGGTGCCGGCGCCGGCACATCCCGCCGCCGTGGCGACCCATGCCGCCAGCGCCATCACCCACAGAAATCGGCCGGCTCCCATTGTGCCCATTGACATCATGTTAGAACAGCGACCCGATCGTAAATTCAAACACGCCTTTGCGTTCTCCTTCGCGAGGATCGAGGTTGATCCCGTAGGCAGCGCGAAGAGGGCCGAACGGCGAAATCCAACGCCCTTCGAGTCCCGCGGACTTCCGTAAGGCGCCGAACGACACCGACTCGTTATCGTCGAAGCCGTTTCCCCAATCGAAAAAGATCACGCCGTTGAGTTTTGCCTCAGAGGAAATGGTGAAAATGAAATCGTTGTTGAAAATCAGCTCCTTCGCGGCGCCGAGCAACGAGCCGCTGGGAGTCACGGGACCCGCCCGCCCGAACACAAATCCGCGCATTGTGTTAATGCCGCCGACGAAGAACCGCTCCGTCAACGGGATGGGCTTCCCGTCGATGCCCTCCGCCGCACCGTAGCGCGCATGGATCGAGAATCTCGTATCAAAGGGCAGCGGCGTGTATTTGATCGCGTCGAGATAGTACTTGTAGAAATTGTTCGTGCCGCCCAAATACGGAGTTCCGAAGTCGAATCCCACGCTGGTCCGTATCCCCGTGCGCGGATCGAGAAAATAGTCGCGGGTATCGCGGGCGAGCGCGGTCCGGAACCCTGTCGTCGTTTGCTTGCCCAACTGTGACAGAATGAGCTCCGGCGCGTCGATCGTCGGATCGCTGAAATTCAACTCTTCCGCAACGAAGCTGATACTGCCGGTGACATATTCCGAAAGCCAACGGCCAAACGTAATGCTCGCGCCCGTTTTCTTCTCGAAGTAGGTGATGTAATTAGTCTGGCTGCGATAGATGTCCAACTGCATGGAGGTCAAAGAATCGTTCAAATAGGGATTCCGGAACGTAATGAGGCCGAGAGTGCGCTGTTGACCCAACTGTCCCCGAATCCGGCCCATCCATCCGTTGCCGCCGAGATTCCCCTCGGTGATGTCCGCGATCGCAACGAGTTTGTCCAGTGTGCTGAACCCGCCGCCGATGCTGAACTGTCCCGTCGGCTTTTCTTTGACCCGGACGTTCAGGTCGACCTTGTCATGCTCCACCTGCTGAGGGAGGATTTCGACGGTTTCGAAAAAGTTCAAATTGTTGAGGCGCTGAAAGCTCCGCTTCAGCGACGGCGTGTCAATGACATCCTGCTCGTCGACGCGCAGCTCGCGGCGGATGACGTTGTCTTTGGTTTTGTCGTTGCCATTGATGTTGATCTGGCGGATGCGCATCATCTCGCCTTCTTTGATGTTGAGAATGATGGTGGCCGTGCGTTCCTCGGCGTTCGGATTCACGTTCGGGATCACCTCCGCAAAGGCGTAGCCTTTACTGCCG
>DATIGH010000193.1:0-19923 GCA_035454845.1 Nitrospira sp. | reverse complement strand
TTTACAGACGAATGCCGCGGCTCCCGCGGTTCTCATGGCGCTGTATTTGGGGGGTGAAAAATACCCCGTCAAGCAGATGACTACCGTGTGCGGGCACGCGTTCTTGATACGTTGAGTCGCCTCGATGCCGTCGAGGTACGGCAGGTCGATATCCATCAAGATGACATCGGGTTGGTGCTCCATCGCCAAGGCTACCGCCTCTTGCCCGTCTCCCGCCTGGCCTACGATAGTCATGTCCGTATGCTTTTCAAGGATGTCCTGCACCAACTGCCGCGTTCTCGCGTCGTCATCCACGACAAGAACGCGGTACTGCGACGCTCGCGTCTGATCGGCCGGCGGTCTGTGGGAGGATTCCTCGTGAAAAAAATGGGTTCCGTGATTGCCATCGACCGAAACGAGCATTCTCACCTCTGCTTGGCGGGTTAATGAGGCCGTAGTGCTTGGGTCCTATTGACTTATTTCAAGGATAAAGGGCTCCCGAGCGAAGGCTGCCTAGGAAGATCCCAAGTCTTCGACGTTTCTTTCCCTCTCACTTCGGAAGATGGCGTGCAGGATCTTCATGAAGCCGTTCGGAGAGATACAGGCTACGGCATCAGATGGCGCCTTTGCTGCGATGGCATATCTCAAGTCGATTGCCACTGGGGTCTTCGAAGAAGAGGGCATAATATCCGGGCCCTTCGTCATAGTTCGGCCCTTCTATGGTGCGGGCCCCCGCGTGCCGGACTATTTCAGCCAACCGGTCCACCTCCGCCGTGCTTTCGGCCCAAAACGCAATCCGGCAGGCATTGGCCTGATGCAAGGCTGTTTCGGTGACTCCGAAGAATTCCGCCGAGCCATCGGGTTCAACGGCTTCGAACTGCAGCCAGCCTTCAATCTCGGCGGGGCGTGTGAAGCCGAGTGCGGGCAACAGAGTTTCGTAGAACGGCCGTGCCTCGGCCAGGCTACGCACGCGCAAATCAATGTGATCGTATCGTCTTGTCATAGAAGGGTCGCTGGGTTCCTCCCCAGTCGCTCCCAATCTGTGCTTTCGGATATGCTCAAGCCATCACCTTATGGAATTCATCTAGCATGTTTCGCACGGTGACGCAGCGCACCTCGTCCCTCCCGACGCGGAAGCTTGGAAAGACTGGGGTCACGCTACCCATTTTGGGTTTTGGAACCGCTCATACGGGCCTTCGCCTCAGCACGAGAGAGGCTGTTCATCTCTATGAAACGGCGTTCCGTGCAGGGGTCACGTATTTCGATACGGCACCGGAGTTCGCCGGCTATGGAAAGGCGCAAGTCCAATTAAGCCATTTTCTCAAGCACGTCCGTTCAGAAGTGTTTCTCGTGACCAAGTGCTATGAGCCGGACGGTGAACGGGCCCTAAGGCTTCTCCAGCAGAGTCTCAAGGAACTTGGCACAGACTACGCCGACCTGGTCTTTGTCCATAGTGTGGGTGCCGATAAAATGGATCCGAACATAGTCTTTGGAAAACATGGGACCTATGCGGCGCTGCTGAAGGCGAAGTCGATTGGCCTCACGAAGTTTGTCGGACTGTCTGGGCATAGCCGTCCCCAGCGATTTCTCCACGCCTTACGCCAGTTCGAAATCGACGTCCTGCTGAACGCGGTGAATTTCGTCGACCGGCATACGTACAACTTCGAGGAACAGGTGTGGCCCGCAGCTGTACAGGCGAACATTGGACTCATTGCCATGAAGGTCTACGGCGGGGCCCTCAATCCACCGCCGGCAAGGCCCAGTCACTCAAAGATGTCCGTAGAGTATCATGACGCCGCCTTTCGCTATGCCTTGAGCTTGCCGAATGTATGCTGTGCCGTCATCGGGATGGCCACACCTTGGGAACTGAAGCAAAATCTCCATCGGGCTCGGAGCTTTCAACCTCTCTCGGCCGTGGAGGCCAAGCGACTTCAAGATACCGGCGCCTCAATCGCCCCCCAGTGGAACGACCATTTGGGACCGGTGGTGTAACATCTGTCAGCGGGCGGCGACCGTTCGTAAACGAGCGTCGTGCAGCATCTTGTCCTGAATTTGTTGGACGGCTTCAGTGAGCGCTCGGTTGAGACGTGCGCCGGGGGGGACTTCGCCGGTTGGGTTGAAGTTCTCCTCGAAGGAGGATGATCCCCGGTAGGTGCCGATCACCTTTCCATCTCTTGTGAGAAGAAACAGCGTGATATCCGCTTCGCCGTTCGTGGCATGGGTTTTCCAGTCCAGGATGCCGGCGGCCACCTTGCCGACATAGGGTAACGGGACCTGAGTCCACACCCTGGGGCGGTAATGTTCATACAACGCGTTGATCCGCCCCGTGACAATCAAGTCCGGTTCCCGATCAAAGATGGTGATTTTCGAAAAGACGCCGGCCTGTTCAAAGGCGTTCATCAACTTAGCCTTGACCTCGTCGGCCAACTGTCGCGGCGGGACCTGTTTTGTATCAGGTCCGGCGAGACCAAAGCTCTCTTTTCCCGAAATCAGCGGGGGGGCCGGATAGAGGTCGTGAAACTCTGCCGTTGCGTCGATGATGGGACGAGCCTCGGGCAGCGAAATGTCTGGAACGAATTCCGCCCTCGTGCACCCGGCTGCTGCCGCGAGTACCGCGCAGAACAGCAGCCCTCGCATGCGCTGAACCTCCGTCATGCCTAATCGACCACTCGCTGAATCGTCGATGCGTACCCGTCTTCCGTGACGTACGCTTTCACGTGATCGCCCACCACGACTTGATCCATCTTCGTCCTGTCGTCGACCCTGACCCGGCGGGACTCTCCGTCATCATTCCTGATCGACACATACTTCGTGCCTATTTCGTTGACGCGGCCTTTGACCGACTCCTGCGAGATTCTTTCCCCCATGGTCGGGGAGGCCGCTCGCCGTTCGGACACATTCTTTGCACAACCGGCTGCCGTCAGCTGTAGGGCGATGACTGCTGTGAGCATCAAGACCGTCGACATTCGCATAGGACACCTCCTCTTTATCTTTCACTGTACCGTTAGGGAGCCAGCTATCTGCCCTCGGAACGTCCCCAATCACCGCTAAAAGGTTCTCTTGACGGTCCTGAGCCTGGAAGGGATAGAGAAGTGAGGCTTTTCCACACAAAACGAAGGTGCCGGCAGCTAGCGAAACCTCTAGTTGCGCCCAGACCCCTGGAAGGACAAGGCGTTGTGAGGGGCAATAGGGTGGCATATCGCGTGCAGTTAACTTCGGGCAGCTAGCCACTTGCCACGAACCACTGATTAAAATGCACTCATTTTGAAAGGACGATCGACATGAAAATCGCACAAATCGCACCCCTTTGGGAAAGCGTGCCGCCGCGGCTCTATGGCGGGACTGAACGAGTCGTATCCTATATTACGGAGGAACTTGTTCGGCAAGGCCATGAGGTGACGCTGTATGCCAGTGGTGATTCGCAGACCGCAGCCCGTCTGAGACCGCCTTGCCCGCACGCCCTCAGGTTGAGTACGGGGCTCGTCAATCGTGATGCGCCGCTCATTCTTATGCAGGAACAGGCGCTGGGTGCGGAAGCGGATCAATTCGACATTATCCATTCCCATCTGGACTTTTTGAGTTTTCCGATGAGCCGGCGCTGTCCTACGCCGGTGTTGACGACGCTGCATGGACGTTTGGATCTCCCTGAGTTGGTCCCCATATTCCGGGAGTACGCCGACATGCAACTCGTCTCCATTTCGAATGCGCAGCGTCAGCCGCTGCCTCATGCGAACTGGCAGGCGACTGTGTACCACGGCTTGCCGGATCTGTATGAGTATCATCCCATGCCGGGCAAATATCTCGCGTATCTCGGACGGATTTGCCCCGAGAAGCGGCCGGATCATGCGATCGAGATCGCCAAGCGCGTCGGTATCCCTCTGCGGATCGCCGCCAAAGTCGATCCCGTCGATCGCGAGTATTTTGAGACCCAGATCGCGCCATTACTCAATCATCCACTCGTCGAGTACCTGGGCGAGATCAATGATGCGGAAAAATGCGATTTCCTCGGCAACGCGGCGGCCGTGCTGTGCACATATGACTGGCCGGAGCCATTCGGTATCGTCCTGATTGAGGCGTTGGCCTGTGGCACGCCGGTGTTCGCCTACCGCCGCGGCTCGATTCCGGAAATCATCGATGACGGCGTGACGGGATTTATCTGCAACAGTTTGACGGAAATGGCGGCGAAGATCGAGCAGCTGCCCCTCATTAACCGGCGACGGTGCCGCGAAGCGTTCCTCAATCGTTTCACGGCGGAGCGGATGGTCAAAGATTATCTGGAGGTGTATGAGCGGATGGCGACCGTTCCGGCACGTGTCCACGCCTTGGCGAATAGCCGATCGTTGCGAGCGGTGGGGCGCACGCGCCTCACGGCCGGCGAGATGATCACACCGCACGCCACGGCCTGACGACCGTCATGCGCTGCAGGCGAGAGGTGAGGGGCTAGAGGCTCGCCCCTCGCCAGCAGTGCCTTCGCCTACCATCGGTCGGCTTTCCATCCTTCCGTAGGATAGCAAGAGCCTTGGGCGTTTCCGTAGCATGGTGTCATGACCGACGCCCCGAAGCATGCCCGATCAGTATTCTTTGCTGCCACTGTTATGATGAGTCTGTGTCTCGAAACCGGCTGCCGGCCTCCAACGCCCATCGCGGTGGATCCAACGCCCCTTGAGCTTACGACGACCGAGGTTGCCGTCCCTCAACACGTTCGGCGCCTGGTCGTGTGGTATCCCAAAACGGGGGAACCGGACGTCGCATACGGCTACAGCCGACTCGAAGAGGCGACCTTTCACCTAAAACGGCAGCGGTCCTGGATCAGAATCGTTGACCGGCGCAATTTCGAACAACTGACGGACGAACAGCGTTTTCAGCTCTCAGGAAGAGTCGCCGACGAGAGTGTGGTGCAAGTAGGGAAGTGGCTTGGCGCCGACAGCATGGTGCTCTTCCGCATTGAGGGGCCGACGTGGAGGGAACGGTTGTTGGCTCGCTTCCATGGAAAGATGCCCCCGTTCGTCGTTTCCAGCAAAATCATTTCCTTGGAAAGCGGCGAGGTTCTCTACCACGATGTGGTGACCGCAACGCCGATGCCGGTATCGGGCGAGTGGAGCGATTACGCGAGCGATTACGAATTGCGTCCCGCCATGCATTCAGCGCTGGATCAGGCCCTCTCCGGAGCCATTGTGCATCTTCATCGGTCCTTTCGCTGAGCCCTCTCGCGCCACAATTCTCTCGCGCTTTCTGCCACACAAGCCGCCACTCCAACGGGATCAGCGTCGGATGGCCTCCATGACCTGATGAACCGGTTTCTGGGACTGTTGATCGATGGCATGGAAATCCCCGCGCATGAGCTTGAGCGCGTACCGTTCTTCGTCGATTTCCCGTTGGGTCCGCACGCCGAGTCGGCGGAAGAACTCGATCGGTGGGCACCATCCCTGTACGGCATGTTGGAGGAGGAAGGTCGCGACAACGGCTGGTAGGATATACCAGCGTCGATTCACCAGGCGTCCAAGGGAAAGCCCGACGAGCGATACGGTGGCAGCATTGGCTTCGAGCGTTCGCTCGATGTCCCACTCCCGATCTAGTTCTCTGAGCCTCCCATCGATAAGCCGGGGGTGTTCGGCATAGCGGCCGACATTGTGTTCTGTCTGGCGGGTGATGCGCTCATTGAGGTCCTGATCCGTGTGCCGAGGAACCCTGTCGGTTGTCGGCGGAACCAGGTCTGAAAAAGAGGAATTCGCCATTGCAGCCTCTCGTCCTGAGGAGTATAGAGAGCTTCTCCTATTCAATGAATCTCTGCACCTCGGTGACTCCCTGGAGCGGCAGTACGTGCCTATCTCAGTGGCTTTGCCGTCTTGCCCCTCCCTGTTTTGGCTGCACGCGAGGCAAACCACGCATAGAACAACGCCAGCAGGACATAGTTGGGAATCAGGATGGCGGGTGTCATCCATTGCCAGCCGTCGAATTTCCAACTGAAGAGGGGCCACAGCACCGGCGTGGGGAAAAAGGCATAAGAATGGGTTGGCACGTCCACCAGTACATGCAGCCCCCAGGCCGCTAACTCCCATAGTGGCCGTTTGCGCAGATGCCAGACCAGGAGAAACACGAGAAGGAAGACGACGAAGCTATGCGTGACTTCGTAGAGAGCGTGCACGTACTGGGGAATCATCGATTCCGGTGGGGTTCCGTGGCTGAAATCGGGTTTTTCGGCCAGGCCTAGGGCAACAGCGATCCACAAAATCCCAAAGGAGAGGAGATCCGGTGCCAGGCCGATGACGAAGGCGAGCCAAAAGCTGGGGCGACTTCTGCGCCCAAATGCTATCCCTCCCCACAGGCCATGTGACAGAATATCCACAGGTGGATGCCTTTCCCTGATGTCTACGATAACAGATCATTCGGGAGTCCTTGTGGACGTCACCCCCGATAGAGTGAGAGGCGCATGATCGTCAAGGTTCTGGTCGTGCTGGCACTTTTAATAGGGTTACCGCTGCTGGGCGTCGTCCTCGAGGGCCACCCCATTGGGCCCTACCTGCGGTTTCCGCCGCAAACCCTTTCCGTCGAACACGCGCCATTCTCTTGGCCGATGTTTGTCGGTCTCACGCTCCTCATTGTGCTGATCGTCGCTCCGGTGGTGCTGCGTGTCGCACGTTCGCGCGTCGCCGAGCATGAGACAGCAACGCCGCTCCGTGCGTTCCCCTGGTGGGGCTGGATGGGCGCGGCGCTGACTGGGTGTTCATGGATATTAGCCTGGAGTCGCTTCTCATGGTTCTCAGCGTCCCAGCCTCATACGTTCACGCCTTTGTGGCTCGGCTATGTCTTGACGGTCAATGGATTGACGTTCCGACGCACTGGCCACTGCTTGATGGTAGACCGGCCAGGCTTTTTCCTTGCCTTGTTCCCTCTCAGCGCAGCCTTCTGGTGGAGCTTCGAGTATCTCAATCGCTTCGTCCAGAACTGGCATTACATCGGAGGCGATGCCTTCACGCCCTGGGAGTATTTTCTTTACGCCACGGTTCCATTCTCGACGGTCCTGCCAGCCGTATGGAGCACGATGGAATTGCTGGCGTCAATACGCAGCATGAAAGCAGGAGTACATGGGCTTCCGCCGCTGCGCTGGGTCACACAAGCATGGGTGGGCTGGGCCTTGTTACTGGCCGCGAGCGCCGGATTGACAGGCATCGGGATTTGGCCGGACCGGTTGTTCCCACTCGTGTGGGTGGCGCCGCTGCTCCTCATCACTGCGGTACAGATCCTTGCAGGTGAAGAGACGGTTTTCTCCCGGCTCTCACAGGGCGACGGGACATCGTTGTGGCTGGCAGCGGTCGCCGCAATCGTCTGTGGCATCTGTTGGGAGTTGTGGAACTACAAGAGCCTGGCGCATTGGGAGTATGCTATTCCGTCTGTGCATCGCTTCAAGCTCTTCGAGATGCCGTTGCTTGGCTATGCCGGCTATCTGCCTTTTGGCCTGGAATGTCTGGCCGTCACCCAGCTGGTGTTTCCCGACCAATTTCGGGAACTCATGACGTTGTGGTCGCAGCGAGGACCGCGGTCTCCCGTACATGGAACCTCGTTCCGCAGCAAGCGAGCAGATAACCGGCCAGGAAAGCGTCGTTCCGAACAACGCAGGGTGCTTTAAGGTAGGAGTGTCGCTCGATCATCGACTCAAACGCCATATTGGCTGCGTCCACTATTTCGTTTCAGGCCGCTCCTGGCACTGGAGTTCATCGCACAGTTTCTTGACGGTCACTTTCAGCTCTTGACCGAGAGTGCTCCCCAGCCTCGAGATTTCCGGCTCTATTTTCCTGCTCAGTTGTTGAATCTTGTCGAGAAGCTCTGGGATGGGTTTCGGTAGATCTTGCACCCGCACCGATCCCTTGCTGGGCTGCTGCGATTGCTCTTCGTCCGCGAGAACCGGAGATGCGAAACCCAACATCATCGCGGCGAGCAGAATAAAGACTCGTGTCATCAGAAGCTCCTTCCTGTTTGCTTCGGTATCAAGATGCAAGCAAACCCAGTTATAGCGGGCCGCCGGCGAGCGTGCCGCCCGGAAGAGTGCCCCCTGGGACCGTCCCTCCTGGAACAGTGCCCCCAGGAAGCGTTCCTCCGGGCAGGGTCCCTCCAGGCAGAGTGCCGCCAGGCAGCGTTCCTCCCGGGACGGTGCCTCCCGGGAGGGTGCCCCCAGGAAGCGTCCCGCCTGGCAGGGTACCGCCCTGTAGGGTTCCCCCCTCGGGAGTATTGTCCAACCCTCTCAGCGGTTTGAATTCTTCCAACTGGCGCGGTTGATTCGGCTCCGGTGCGCGCGGTGCATTCTGCGCATCAACTGGATTGGGATCAACTGGCTGATTGTCCGTCGCCGTGCTCACACTGTGCAGCAGAAGAACGAGGAGAGTACAGTGAGTCCCTCGAACGAAAGCCCTGTACAAGCGTGTCGCCATTGGAGTTGGCTCCTTGTAGACCATGATCTCAGCCTACAATCCACCTATGTCCGCGTGCCACGAGGGAACACCCGAGTGACGGGCATCCTGTCAAACTTGCTAGAGTTTTTCCGGATTTAGCAGATACGTGATGAAAGCTGAAGTAAGGCGGGTGCGCGGCTTCGACGAATAGGGAGGCTCTGTCATGGCAGTGACTTTAATCAATGTCTTTACGGTTCCGAAGGGCAAGGAATCGGAGTTCGTGAAGTGGTGGCAAGACGTAAAGGAGAACATCACGGCGCAGCAGGGCTTTATCAGCGGAAAGTTTCATCAAAGCATCAAGCCGGAGAGCCGGTACAATTTCATCAATGTCGCCGTCTGGGAGAACGAAGACGTCTACTGGAAGGCCTATGAGAAGAGCGTGACGCCGATGAAAGCAAAGTTGGAGCAGTTGGGCGTTGAAATGGTCCCGGCCTTGTATACCGTGGAGTTCGAGTACTGAGTCTTTTCTTTTCATGACCAGCAGCGGGCCGTAGAGCTTACAGCCATCTGCGGACCGACTGCCTGTACTCGTTGAATTGTTCCCCGAACTTCACCGAGAGCGCCCGTTCCTCCGGTTCGATTTGAAAGCGGTTCATGTACAACACGAAAAACGGCAGCAGAGCAAACGCCAAGAGGTGCGAGAGGAACACGGCCCATCCAATTAACGCGAAAAGAAAGCCGAGGTACATCGGATTCCGGGTGAAGCGGTAGAACCCAGACGTGACCAGTGCGGTTGTCGCTTCAGGAGTGATCGGATTGACAGTGGTCTTCGCGCGGCGAAATTCGAGCAGACCGCCAAAGATGATCGCAAATCCTGCACTCCAAAATATCGCCGCGATGGTCGTCCGCCGCGGGATCGCGACGGTCAGGGCCTCAGATGTTGACACGAGCCACATGAGGACGGTGAAGAGCAGGACGAGGGCGGCAGGCGGTATTTTCCGCTCTAACGTACGCATATCGTATTACAGCACACATGAGCAGCCTCCGTCTTCAGGTGTTCCGCGCGTAGACCTGCGGTCTTCCCTCGTTCCCTCATTGACTTCCCCTTCGCCTCTGACTACAGTCCACGAAACCTTTGCCATGTCGTTTTGCATGACGTACAAGCCCGTCAAGGCCAAAGTGACGCTGATGCACGCCGAGCGATGGCTTCTCCACCATAAACGGAACGGAATCTGATCTGCGAGCCTGCCAAGTTCCTCCTGAAAGGCTCTCCAAGAGTCCGGCGTCACGACGTGATAGGATGCGCCGGCCATGACCGACACGCCGACCGTGACGCCGCCGCGGCGGGCTGCGGTCCTCTTCATTCTCGTGACGGTCCTGCTCGACATGCTGTCGTTCGGGATCGTGATTCCCGTCTTGCCGAAGCTCGTTGAAGACTTTCTTGAGGGACGCACCCCTCAGGCGGCAGTTCTGTATGGCCTCATGGGCACAGCCTGGGCGCTGATGCAGTTCGCCTGTTCTCCGATTCAAGGGGCGCTCTCCGACCGCTTCGGCCGGCGGCCGGTCGTCTTGCTGTCAAACCTTGGGTTAGGCCTCGACTATATCCTCATGGCGTTGGCGCCCAACGTCGTTTGGCTCTTCATCGGCCGGACGATCTCAGGGATGGCCTCATCAAGCTTCAGCACCGCCGGCGCCTATATTGCTGACGTGACCCCGGTGGAGCACCGGGCGGCGGCGTACGGCAAGATCGGCATGGTCTTCGGCGTAGGATTCGTGTTCGGGCCGGCAATGGGCGGATGGCTCGGTGCGTTCGACCCGAGATTACCCTTTTGGGGCGCGGCGGGGCTCAGCCTATTGAATGCGTGTTATGGGTTGTTCGTGCTGCCCGAATCGTTGCCGTCGCAGAATCGAATGGCCTTTGCGTGGCGGCGTGCGAACCCGGTCGGCTCACTCAAGCTGTTGCGTTCTCATCATGAGTTGTTCGGCCTTGCGGCCGTGGCGTTCCTCGGCTATCTCGCCCATGCCGTACTGCCAAGCACGTCAGTCCTTTATATGGGCTATCGCTACGGGTGGGGGACCGCCGCTGTCGGGTTAATGATGGCCGGCGTCGGTGTCGCGGCGATGATTGTCCAGGGCGGGCTGATCCGTCCGATCACGAGGCGCTTCGGCGAACGAGTGACGCTGCTCGCCGGCCTGTTGAGCGGTGCAGCCGGATTCTTCACATATGGCGTGGCACCAGAGGGCTGGATGTTCTGTCTTGGAATTCCGATCATGGCATTCTGGGGATTATCCGGTCCAGCGACCCAGGCCCTGATGAGCCGCCGGGTAAATCCATCTGAACAAGGACAGTTGCAAGGCGCCATCGCCAGCATCAATGGAGTGACGGGCTTGATTGGCCCGATGCTCTTCACCCAAGTGTTTGCCTACTTTATTAGTTCAAGCGCCGTAGGGCATCTGCCGGGCGCGCCGTTTCTCCTGGCCTCGATGTTGCTCGCGACCGCCGCCTGGATTGCCTGGCGGACGACCCGTTCAAAGTGCGAGCCGGCCATAATGCGCTAGCAACGTTCGCAGCTGACAGAGTTTGCTCTTGATGCCGGCCGGCGATTTCTTTCAGAATATTGTCGTATAGGCAGTGCTGAACACATGGTATCCATGATAGCCATGCGACTCCAAGCGGTAGCTCTGGCCGTACTGGTGATGCTTTGCGCCGGAAGAGCGTCTGGTTTTGTGTTGGTACTCGATCCTCCATCAACGAAACGGGCACCCGTGGCCGACGGGATCGTGGATCGCTATCTCTTGAACCCGCGCGGGAAGGTCGACGGGTTGCTGTTGGAGGACGGGACGCAGCTGCACGTCACCCTGCGTGCCGCCGAAGACCTCAAGAAGGCCATCCAGCCGGGCGATCATGTACGGATACATGGGCGCCGCACCGCAGACTTACCGATCATTAAACCTGATGTGATCGTTAATGTGACCGATGGGACATCCTTTAGGGTGCCGTATCGTCTTGATCTTCCTATGCCTCCACGAGAGGAGGCTCCGGCGATCAACGAAATGCGAGCTGCGGGGACCATTGAAGTCTTGCTCTACGATGACCTCAAAGACATCGTTAATGGTGCGCTCTTGTCCGACGGGACGCAGATCCGCTTGCCACCTGATGTCGGCGAGCATTTTCACACCTCGTTAGAGCCCAGCATGGACGTGGAAGTCAGAGGACATGGCACGACAACCCCTTACGGCAGCGTGATGGAGGCGACCGCGATTGGCCGCAAGGGCCAACCTCTGACCCATCTCGATGCGTCCACCCAACAACTTCGCTGAGATCGCGCTTCCTGTCTTGCTGCCCGTCACTATCTAGTCGAGGAAAGTGAGCGCCGGCCGCGAGATGCGAGAGACCATGGAACCATCATTCGTGACCATACGTGTATCTGGATCCATTGGAGATGTTGAGGCGGTGCTCCTTCGACCTGATGATGCGAAATGGGTTCTGGTCCTGGCGCACGGTGCAGGGGCGGGGATGCATCACCCCTTCATGGAGCGTCTCACCAGCGAACTTGCCGGTTGTGGCGTGGCGACGTTCCGGTATCAGTTTCCGTACATGCAACAGCGAAAAAAGAGACCCGATCCACCGGCCGTGCTCATCGCGACGGTACGAGCCGCGATCGCAGCGGCGTCTGCAGCCACGGCTCATCTGCCGCTCTTTGCGGGAGGCAAATCGTTCGGAGGGCGCATGACCTCGCTGGCGTGTGCCGAGGAGCGGTCTTCCGCGACTCATGGCATGAACCAGGTACGCGGCCTCGTGTTCTTGGGCTTTCCCCTACATCCCGCAGGCCGCCCCGGCACATCGCGTGCCGAGCATTTGGCTCAGGTGCACGTGCCGATGCTGTTTCTCCAAGGCACCCGGGATGCGCTGGCCGATCTCCCGTTGTTGCGTCCGGTGTGTGAGAGCCTGGCGCCTCGAGCCACGCTGCATGTTGTGGATGGGGCAGATCACTCGTTCCACGTGCTGAAGCGATCTGGAAAGACCGACACCGATGTGCTCAGGGAGTTGGCAGGCACCGTAGCGTCGTGGAGAGCTGCTCTGGAAAGACGGTGATCTCCGGTCCGCCGCTTAGATGCTTCGACAGCGGCGGCTGGTACGTGTCATGTGGCGGACTAGTTTTTTAAATGAATGCCACCCGGAACTGAGGGCACATAATTGGGATTGATGTTTTCCCACAGCCCGGCGTGACCGCCGCTCGCCCCCCAACCTCGCATATACAGCAGCAACAGCACCGGCTCAGTGTCGAGGCGCTGTTCGCCGGTGACTCGTCCGACCACGGTGGTCCGCGCCCAGTCTCGATACTTGGGAGGAACCTGCTGCTTAGGCACTATCACCCAATACGAGCCGGCTTCCGCGCTCGCTGAGTTCGCGGGTCGGTGAGGTTTGTAATCCTGGTCGAGCGGACGGTTTTTCAGACGTAAAAGGACAAACTGGTCGGTCTGCTGCTCTTCAGTGATCGTTCCTCCCAACAGCACGACTTTTCCGACGTAGGGCTGTGGATTCATGCTGAGCATCGTTAGGGTGACGCCTGGCTCCGCAATCCACACATAGCGCCGTGGCACCGAAGCACATCCCCAAAGCGTGGCCGCCATGAAGAGTATTAAGGAGACAGGAACGGTCCATCGCTGCATCCGTTGAGAAGACGCCATCGCTCACGATCCTCAGCTGGGGAGCGGAACATGCGAGAGGCGCATTGTACGTGTTTGAGGGGAAACGGTCTACGGCGAACGAGCTATCTCAGGTCCTTGACCGGGCCACGCCAAAGACCTTCAGGTACCTGCTCCAGCGGGATGAGTTGATTGAACCAGCGGACGAGGAATTGTCCGCCGATTTCCGTCGGCTTGGGCTGCATTTGAATGACCTGGAGCAAAACGTTAAAGTGGATGTGGGAGGAGAGATTATCGTAGCGGAACCAGTAGAATCCGGCCTGATTTGGTGGGGTGACGAGTGTCAACGTCGCACCTCAACTCGGTGAATTGAGTCATCTTACCCCATCTTGTCCCTTCATTGAGCTGGGGAATCCCCGCGTGACAGCTTCCTGTAATTGCATGTCTTACGCGCAGCCAGCTGCAACTTCCGATTCAGCCAACGCCAAGCTGGGTTCACTGTCGGCAAAGGGCAGACTTAGCTGTGCTGGCGACAGCCGATGGCTGCGCCGGCGGCGCCAAGGTGTCGTGCAATTCGACACCATTGGGCTACCGGAGGATCGCACCTGGGCGCGAAGACGTTTCGACCTGCGCAGCCTTGGATTCTGCTTCATTGCCTCAATTTCCCTTAGCAACCCCTGTTCATGGTCTACACAAATTCCGTGAGAGGTGATTTCCATGTCGTAGAGGCTGATGTCTCCAATCAGCGTCTCCTTCCCTTCGTGTTCACACCAGGCGCAGATGACTTTCATAACGATTGAAGTGAGCGAGCAAGGTTAATGCCGAATAGGATTACACAAAAAGTCTCAAAAGCCGAGCGTAAGAGCTGTTTTGCCCATTCGTCCGAGGGGGCATGTAGGAAGATGTGTGCACGGAAGAAATGTGTTCGACTGATATTGCTGGATTCAATGGGGAAAATGGATAGCAGCGAATTGCATACAGGTGGGATGTAATTGAACACCAGGGCAACCACGCCACGCCGGAACGAAGACTACTCGATCAGAAGCGGCTTGTGAATTCGTTGGATTGTCTAGTGGGCTTAACGTACGCCAATATAGCAACGGGCTTTGAAGACTGACTCCTTCACCCTACAGCGACTTTCAACCGCGTGCTTTTCTGAAGTCCCGATGTCTCGCTTTAGAACGGCCAAACGACGTATCCTCTTGACGTCGTGTGCTCTGCCGTCTTCTGAGAATGAACCAATCCGAGATGAGGTGCCCAACATGGTGGCTGTCAGCAAAGTGCTGATTGTATGCGTCCTCTATCCGGGACTCATCGCGCTCAACCTCATTTCCGTGCAGGGCGGAATGGTGGATCAGCCGCCGAACCCTCATAGCGATCTCATCTTTCGAGTCACAGGAGCAAAATCGTGCAGGGACTGTCATGCAGTCGAAAAAAGCGGTGCGATAATCGCCCGGCCCCTCGACAATGACCTCGTCAGGACGCTTCGCGACAAAGCCAAAGGCATCCACGGGCCTGGTCGATTTGCCGATTGCCTTCGGTGTCATGCGGGAGGACGCAAAGGCGTGGAGAAGTATTGAGATGACCGTTCTCTCGCGGCGTCTTGCCAGCATTGTTCTTTCCGTTATGGTTGCCGTCGGCATCGCATGGGTGATCGAGGCTCTCCTCGGTAGTGGTAAACCGTCTCCTTTTGCGCATACCGCCCAGGGACATCTGATGGGATGGATCGGCTTGGGCACGACGCTATTGGTGTTTGTCTATCCTGCGAAGAAACGCCTCAACCGGAATCGCCGGTGGCCTCGAGACTGGTTTCGCATACACCTGGTCGCCGGAGTGATGGGTCCACTCTTGATCCTGCTTCATTCAGGCGCGCATCTTCATGCGCTGGTGCCGTCGATCACGTTGCTAGCGATGGCGGTGGTCGTGTTCAGTGGAATTGTTGGGCAGGGGGTGCATTACTTCGCCCTGCGAACATTGAACGACCGTCGTCGGCAGCTCCATGATCAAGGGATGAGCGCGGACGAGGTCGAGATGTACATGCATCGGTTGGCGGCACAGGAAGAAGCGTTTCGTCTTTGGCAATCGATTCACTCACCGATGACCATCATGTTCCTGGTGCTGACCGTCCTTCACGTCATAGGAGCAGTGTACTTTGGCGGGTTTTGAACGATGCACTATCTGCCTCTGCCTCGCGCGGTGGTTCCGGTCGTCACGATTGCCACGATCGTGCTCGTCATTTTGCTGGCATGGGGGTCTTGGCAGGATCCGGAAAGCCTATGGGCTCCCGATGATCTGAGCCGTTACCATGCGAATATCGCTCGTTGCATGAGTTGTCACGATGCCTTCCGTGGCCCCGTGACCGCCAAGTGCATCCAGTGTCACTCCGAAGCACGCTTTTCCGGAAGTTCCAACGCGCCAGACGCGGTCTTCCATGAGGAAATCATGCGACTGCAGCACACATGCTTGTCCTGTCATACGGAGCACCGGGGCGCGATGGCGCAGATCACATCCAGCGCCGCAAAGAACCCTCACGGGGAATTTGTCTTTACCGCCACAGGAACTCGTTCGTGCCTCGCCTGTCATGTGTTTGAGCCGACGTTCGGTGCGCAGCCCACTGTGATCGATAACGATATCGTGAGGCGGGTGATGGCAAAAGGTGGCGGTGCCCATCGTCATGGCCACATGGTCAACTGCCTTCAATGCCATGCTCGGTGATGATCAAACCTCGGGCACGCACTGCTTCTCCCGGGCATTGAAGGTCACCACCCCGTGCGGTAATCTTTCCCTAGTGGACAGGCGAGGTTCCTCGTGAATATCCGAATGTTCAGAATTCTGATTGCGACAATCGCTGGCGTGTTCGGGATGTGGCTGCCCGTACGGGCTGAATCATTGAACGTCGGAGCCCCTCCGAGCCTCCGGCCGGCGTTGAGCGAAATCCTCCCGATCTTCGAGCGAGAATATGACGCGCCGGTCAATATTGTGTACACGCCGTCAAAAACGCTGCTTCGGCAAATTGAAAAGGGCGCCCCCATCGATGTGTTTTTGTCAGCAGGAAAAGAAGAGGTCGAACAACTGCACAAGAAGGGACTGACCCTCAACGGACGCCCGCTGATTTACGCGCAGACATCTCTTGTCCTCGTGATGTCGTCTGATTCACCCTCCTCGCTGATATCCCTTCGCGATGCGTTCCAAAACCGAAGCGTGCGCATTGCTCTCGGTGATCCGCACACGTCGTCGTTGGGAGAAGCCACGGCTCGTGCGTTGACCAAGCTCTATCCGGCATACAAAAGCCGTCCCCATATTGTCTATGCCCCCCACAGTGAGGAGGTCATGGATCTGATCCGCGTTGGCAAAGCCGACGTCGGTATTGTCTATAGGGTCGATACGATCAATAGCGGATATGTGCGCATCAGCGATGAAGATCCGTTCGGCACCCTTGTGCCGATTCAGTTTGGACAAGCCATTGCCTCAACCTGTCGATTCACTTTACGGACGACTGCCGAAAAATTCACCGCCTTCTTGATGACCCTCCGCATACAAAAACTCTTGGTGAAATATGGATTCGATGCCGTCCCGCTGCCGGTCAATCAGGCGCCTGCGCAAACGAAGGAGAAGGTATCATGACGAGCAAAGCTGTGACTTGGATCGCCGCTATTGCCACGATCGCAGCGCTGGCTGCTCCGAGCATTTTCGCCATCGAGAAACCATCCGCCCCTGTTGCTGGGGTGCCTCCTGAAACCGTTGCCGACTATTTGCGCGCCGTCATCATGGCGCATCGGCATTTTTACACGATCCACATCGCCAACCGGCTTCGTCAGGAGCGCATTGTGGATGTCTCGGAAAACTGGCGGACGACGCATGCCCTCCCGCTTCCTGTCCAACTCGTGCGAGAAACCAGCGAGATTGCTGAATTGACCGGGCCCAACGTCCGCTACCGCCTGATTAGTCAGTGGCCAATCAACAAGGAGAATGCGGCGGGTAGTGAATTCGAGCGGCGGGGTTTGAAAGAAGTGCAGGCACGGCCCAACAGACGGTATTCCAGTTCACACGTCGTGGCCGGCAGCGCTGAGCAGTTGTTCGAGGCGGTCTATGCCGATATTGCTGTGACCGCGGCGTGCGTCGAATGTCACAACTCGCATCCCAGCAGCCCGAAAAAAGATTTCAAAGTCGGTGACGTCATGGGAGGACTGGTCATCAGCTTTCCCTTGGGAAAACAATAGCCGTACCGCGTTGAACGCTTGTTCCTCCCTAATTGCTCGTATGAGTGACCGGAGCTTGAGATGCCATCGAGGCATTCGCAGACACGGTGGTCCATCGGTACCAGAAGATCAGGCTGAAAGAAGCCCACACGCTATCCGACCAGGAGTAGAGGTCGGTGAGACGCGTCGCCCCCAGTTCCTTACTCTTCTTTGTGACCATGTGGACGACCCGCTCGATGTCGGGCTCGTTACGAAAAAACCGAATGCTGTCCGCTTGCTCGGAATTTCCGGTCACCAGAGGGAGGTAATAGAAGAGATAAATGCCTCCCACCCTCGCACTGAGGTGGGCAACCGGCTGCTCCTCCGAGGTAAAGCGCTGATCATGGAGGTCTTTGACGACAATGAGGCTTGAGCAACCCGCTGCACAGGCAAGTACTAACGTGGCCAGTCCGATGAGGGGAGCGCACTTCATATCAACCTCCGTCTCTTGTGTTTGACGTCGCCGGCGTCACGTCTCCTGTCTCGCTCTTGCGACATTTTTCACAGCAAAGAGAATCACCAACGGCAGGAAGGAGGAACCTCAGCGCGTGGTCTGCGAAAGATACCGATACATGCCTTCCACATTTTCGGGAAACCAGTCGGCATAGCGTCCCCAGCGCTCGTACTTGGGAAGGCGAACCGCCTTTTTCGCGTCGTTCAGGCTGGCACCTTTCGTGACTTGTTCGAGTACCGCGGCTCTGAGATCTTCGAGATAGCCGCGGAACATCCGCACGTGTTCCTTCCTGCCGACCTTTCCATGCCCCGGAACCAGCGTGTCGAAGTCCAATTGCTCAATCCGTTTGAGCGATTCGATCCAGTCGTCGGGATAGTCGCTTCGCATGGTCCGGTAGGCCACCGTCTCGACCGGAATGAAATCGACGGCGAAAAGCAGTTTGTGCTTTGGGAGCAGGACAACCAGGCTGTTGTCTGAATGGTTCTTGCCTGTGTAGATCAGCTGGACCTGTGTACCGCCAAGATCGATGAACATGCGGTCGGTGAAGGTGAGAGTGGGGACAGGGGTTGTCGGATCTGCCGCATCAAGAATCTGTGCTCGAGCCGCTGAGTGGCTGACAAAGATGGCCTGATCGGCAAACACGCTTCCACCCGTGATGTGGTCGCTGTGATGGTGGCTGTACACGACATAGCGGACAGGTTGATCCGTCATCTTCGTGATCTCGGTCTTCAACCAGCTTGCTGCTTCGGCGCTGATCGGGTCGGTGACGATCACACCCTCTGGGGTGATGATAAAGATCGCCTGATGAAACTCATGCCGAAACAAATAAACGTCATCGGCCAGCTTGGTGATGTCGTTGTCAGGACGGGGGTGTTGAGCCCAAGCTTCCAGCCCTGCCATCAGTAGCCATCCAATCATGACTGCGCTCGCCAACCATTTAGCCAACGCCATGCGAAGCTCCCTTTGCTGAACGTGCAAAGCTCGATGTGATCGCCACATATTCTACTCGCGCAAATCCGCCTGTTCTATTGCCCTCGCGTGCTGGGGAGTTGACCCTGTACCAATGCCCCAGTTACGCTCTGAAATTCCGGTTCACGAAGCTTCAGATTCGATATAGTGAAATAAGCACGCCAAACCATCGCAGGGAGGACATCATGGCCACGACCTGGAACGCCAAGGCTTACGCCGCTGCCAGCCCCACATCGTCAATGGCCTCCACCACAATTCGTCGACGAGATCCAGCCGAACATGACGTCCAGATCGACATCTTGTTCTGCGGCATCTGTCACTCCGACCTCCACACCGTACGCAATGAGTGGAAAAGCGTCATGCCGACGGTCTATCCCTGCGTCCCAGGCCACGAGATTGTCGGCCGTGTGAGACGGGTGGGATCGTCGGTGAGGAAATTCAAGGCCGGAGATCTCGCCGCCGTCGGTTGCCTGGTCGATTCTGATCGCACGTGCAGCGAGTGCCAGGCGGGGCTCGAGCAGTTTTGCGCACATTGGACGCTCACCTATAACTCCCCAGACCGGCATCTTGGCGGCGTCACCTTCGGCGGATACTCCGAAGGCATCGTCGTCGACGAGCGATTCGTCCTGCGTGTGCCTCCCAAGCTCGATCTTGCCGGCGCCGCACCGCTTTTGTGTGCAGGGATTACGACCTATTCTCCCATGCGCCATTGGGGAGTCACCACAGGCAAGAAGGTTGGTGTGGTCGGTCTCGGTGGGCTGGGTCACATGGCCGTCAAGTTTGCACATGCGCTTGGAGCCCATGTCGTGGTGTTCACCACTTCACCCAACAAGAAAGATGATGCGCTCCGCCTCGGGGCCGACGAAGTCGTCATCACACGCCACAGCGGAGAGATGAAGAGGCAGACCAGCAGCTTCGATTTTATCCTCGATGCGGTGTCCGCGGATCATGACATCAATGCCTATCTTGGCCTTCTGCGGCGCGACGGCACTATCACGCTCGTGGGCGCGCCGGAGAAACCGCTTGCGGTCGAGGCCTTCAGCCTGCTCACTGGGCGTCGGAGCCTCTCCGGCTCGCCCATCGGCGGGATCCCGGAAACCCAGGAGATGCTCGATTTTTGCGGAGAACACAACATTACGGCCGATGTTGAAGTCATTCCCATTCAAAAGGTAAACGAAGCCTATGACAGGCTGCTGAAGTCGGATGTGAAGTACCGCTTTTCGATCGATATGGCTTCGCTCACATC
>DATIGH010000192.1:0-5016 GCA_035454845.1 Nitrospira sp. | reverse complement strand
GCAGGAAGACCCCAAGCTCGAGCGGCTCAAAGGCTACGTCCAAGACTCCGGCGAAGGCCGATGGATGATTGCAGACGCCATCGACAAGGACGTCCCGGTGCCAACACTGACCACCGCGCTTTTCACCCGCTTTCGCTCGCGCCAGCCTGAGTCGTTCGCCGAAAAAATACTGGCCGCCTTACGCAATGCCTTCGGCGGTCACGCCGTCAAGCGCTAGGAGCACCGGATGCCGCCCATTGAACGCATCGACATCACACCGGCGCAAGAAGCCCTTGCGCCGGTCGAGCCGTGCACACTTGTGATTTTCGGCGGATCCGGCGATCTTGCGCGCCGCCGCTTGATTCCGGCGCTTTATAACTTGATGCTCGACAGTCTTCTCCCAGTCAACTTCGCCGTGCTGGGGCTCGGACGAAAGAGCATGACGGACGAGGATTTCAGGGCGTCTCTCCGGGAAGGCGTCCTGGCGCATTCGCGCCAGGCCTTGAAGGAAGACCGTTGGAGCACATTTGCAGCACGGCTGTTCTACCTCTCCGGAAGCAACGACGATCCGCACACCTATGCGGCTCTGAGCGCCCGCCTCCAGGAGATTGAAGGAGGGCTGGGTTTGCCGGGTCACCGCATCTTTTATCTGAGCATCCCGCCCAGTTCGTTCACCGTCGTCTGCGAAGGACTCGAACGCTCGGGCCTCGCCGTTCGAACGGCCCAGCCGTACGCGAGGATCATCGTCGAAAAACCGGTGGGCCGCGATCTCGCCTCGGCGCAGCAGATCAACGCCGTCACGGGACGGGTCTTCGACGAATCGCAGATCTTCCGGATCGACCACTATCTGGGCAAAGAGACCGTGCAAAATCTCATGGTCGTTCGATTTGCCAACAGCATCTTCGAGCCGATTTGGAATCACAAATACATCGATCATGTTCAGATCACGGTCAGCGAGGCAGAAGGCGTCGGCTCCCGAGCCGCCTATTACGAGGAAGCCGGTGCATTGCGCGACATGGTGCAGAATCACATGCTCCAGTTGCTCTGCCTGGTCGCCATGGAGCCTCCGTACTCGCTCGATCCCGACGTCGTGAGAAATGCCAAGATGGAGGTCCTGCGCTGCCTTCGGCCGATCACCGGAAAGGACGTTGAAAGCTATACGGTGCGTGCGCAGTATGCCGCAGGGACGGTGGATGACACACCCGTGCCCGGCTACCGTCGCGAGGCGGGCGTCAAACCGGATTCGACGACCGAAACCTATGTCGCCATCAAATGCTTCGTTGAGAACTGGCGCTGGTCCGGCGTACCGTTTTATTTGCGAACGGGGAAAGCGCTGCCGCGTCGGGCGAGCGAAGTGGCCGTGCAATTCAAGGACATTCCCCAGATTTTGTTCAACGCGAGTCCTCAGCACCCGCAGCCGGCCAACGTGCTCGCTCTGCGCATCCAACCGGAAGAGGGTTTGTCGTTACGCATCGTGTCGCGGGTACCCGGCACGAGAGAGCAAACGCACCCGGTCGAGATGGCCTTCAAATACGCCGAGGTGTTCGGCCGGCCTTCGCCCGAAGCCTACGAACGGCTGCTGCTCGATGTGATGGCCGGCGATGCATCAAGATTCATGCGGCGGGACGCGGTCGAGGCGTCCTGGGCCTGGATCACTAAAATCCTCGAAGCCTGGCAGCAACAGGGAGCCCGATGGCTGCCGGAATATCCTGCCGGGTCCGATGGCCCAATCGAGGCAAATCGGCTTATTCAGCAGGACGGCCGTACGTGGAGGCCTTTGTAAAAGGCTCTCCGGGCAAACGCAGCTGTTTTAGAATTTCCTCTTTTGTTCCAAGCCCGCCGATGAAGCGTTCGAACTGCCCTCCCCGATACAGCGCGAGTGCGGGCAATGCAGTGATTTCCAATTCAGCGGGGATTTGATAATTCTCCTCGGCATTCATTTTGAGCACGAGGAGAGCATCTCGCACCTCATCGACAAGCTGCTCTAACTGCCCAGTCAAGGCACGGCACGCGCCGCAGCCCGGTTTCCAAAATTCCACCAGCACCGGCACCGCCGAGCCTCCGACGACCCTGTCGAACTCCCGGTCGGAAACATCCGCGATCATGGCAACCGTCCGCCACCGCTCGCTGCGGCCTGTGCGAACACCTGATCGTAGAGCACGCGCGCCAGCAGGCGGTAGCCCGCCGTAGTCAAGTGCAACCCGTCGTTGGAATATTGCGCCGCGAGCTGGCTTGTGTCTGGGTCCGCGGTGGCGGCGAAGAGATCGATGCAGGGGAGCTGGTTGGAGGCAGCGTACTCCTGGATCAACCGATTCAGCTCCCGCCTCCGCTCCACATGTTGTTCGAGCCATGTTTCCGCGTCCCGCCCGCCTCCGGTAACGTCCACGCGCAGGGAAGGGACGGTCACGGGCACGGGCATGATCTGCGATGCCCGGGCCAGCTCATACATGTTGACCAGGTTCCTCACGATGTCGGCAGGCCGGGCATTCCACCCCAGATCGTTGGTCCCGCCGAGCACCACAACATGATCGGGCTGATGCTCAAGAACGTCGCGGCGAAAACGCAAGGCCATCTCACTCGTCAACTCGCCGCAGACCCCGCTCACTCGAACCTCAACGGACGGCCCCAACCACTCCTGCAAGAAGCGGCCGTAGGGAGTTTCGCGCCCGGTCGGGCAGTCTGGCGTCGGAGATTGAAATCCAACCGTCAGACTGTCACCGAAGCAGATAATGGTCACGGCCGTCCTTCCTCGACAGGGGTGATTTCCCGAGGGGCTGATCGATTCTACTGACCTCGCTCCCGACACGACAACCATGCGTTTCTTCGGTGCTGATCGAGCGACTAACATGGAATCCAAATCTTGGGAATTCCTTGACCAAATGCCGGGTTACGGGTACGACAGACATCATGTCAGACCTCAAAGCTGCCCAGGACATCATGGCAGCCGCCATGGCCGCCAAGCCCACCACTGACCCGGAGTTGGGCTCCGTCACCCAACTGCTGAAGTCGTTGGATCGCGCATCGAAAAACGTCCGTACGTTTGGTCATCAGAATAGCGTCGCGAAGCGGTTTTTTGATCAATTTTACACCGAACTGATCAACCACGTGGAGCGCTACAACGCCCTCACGTTCATCATCCAGCGTGAGGGTCTCTTCTTCAAGGAGACGTGCGTCTACAATTCGCAGGCCGGAGAGTCGAGCGAGAACTTTGCGTTCAAGCTCTACAGCGACGGCATCCGGGAGCTGACCTTTCAGCAAGGCATCGAGCAAGACGACGTTCTCTTTTTTTTCGACGCCCTCTGGAACACCGGCGGAAGCGATGGCACTGAAGATGACGATATCGTGACTCGACTGTGGTCGCGCGATTTGCCGACTCTGTCGATCGTGACCGCCGACGAGGTCATGAAACTGTCGGACGTGGACGATGTGCTCACTCCGCAGGGCAAGGCTCCGGCAGAAGGATCGCTCCGCGAAATTCTGGACGAAGCGAACGCCAAGACCGCCAAGGAGGCCAAGGGAGATCAACAGCGCAAATCCAAGATCTCAACCAGTGTCATGGGCTACGAGGTCACCGATGAAGAGTTGGCCGCGTTGGCGCGCGACATTGCGGAGGAATCCAACCGGGACAGCATCCTCTATCTGCTCGACATTCTGACCGCCGTTCTGTCCTCTGAACGGTCTCCTGAGCTGCTGAACAAGCTCTTTGAGATTTATGAAGGCATTCTCCGTTCGCTGTTCAAAGGGGGGCACTGGAATATCGTCGAACACGTCTTGGGGCTGCTCTCGGAGGCGGAAGCCGTGCGCCCGGACCTGACCGAGACGCACAAGCACAAACTCCAAAGCATGTTCGACCAGCTCGGCAGCCACGAATTGATCGCGCTGATGCAGCAGTATCTCAATACCGCGGAGAAGCCGCGTACCGAGGGACTCGAGAACGTCCTGCGCATGATGAAGCCATCAGCCCTGCCCGCCCTCTGCGCGCTGCTCGGCGACTTGGAGCAACCGGCCCACCAGGGGCTGATCGCCAATGCGCTAGTTGAGCTGGCCAAGGACACTCCAGAGATCGTCGTGAAGCACCTGACCGATCGCAGACCCACATTTGTTCGCATTCTTCTCGGCATCATCACGCGCTGGAACAATCCCAAGCTCGCCGACGGTGTGGAAAAAATCTTGCGATATCCTGATCCACTGATCAAACGGGAGGTCATCAGAACACTGGCCGGTCTCAAGCCGAGCGGCAGCGCGGCCAAACTCATCCCGCTCCTGAACGATGCGGATGAAGGCGTGCGCCTGGCCACGCTCAAGCCGCTGTTGACCGGCCACTACACGGCAACCTTTGCCCTTTGGGAGCCCATTGTAAGCGCCGAGACCTTCAATGACCGCGATCCGGCGGAGAAACGGAATATCTTCCACGCGATGCGAGTGACGGCGGGAGACGACGCGGTGCCGTATTGGACGACACTGCTGACCGAATGGGGCTGGACCAACAGGAAGAGGCGGGAAGACTTGGCATTGTTGGCGGTCGATGCTTTGGGGAAGCTCGGCACCGCCGCCGCGCTGGCCGCCTTGGACACCGGGACCAAGAAAGGCACCGCAGCCGTCAAACAAGCCTGTACGGCGGCGATAGCGGGCGTCGCCAAACACCAGCGAACGGCATAACGACAGAGGATATACGAGGAAGCCCTTTCATGGCTGATCCATTACGCACACCCGACGTCACTGCAGCGGCCCAGCCGATCCTGACGCACGAAAAGTCCCTTACGAAGAAAGTCGCCAAAGGCTCGGAGGCAGGCGACATCTATGATCAACAGGTCTTGATGCTCGGGACCCAGTTGGTCACGCAGATCAGCATTTTGGTCAAAATGTCAAAACTGCACGGCCGCACCAATACCGCGCTGGATACTCCGGTCGACACCGCTCTCACCGTGATCAAAACGCTCGCCCAGGACGAACCGATCTCCGTTCGCCTGCAGAACGACTTTCTGTTCTTAGGCCAGCGACATCTGAAAGTCACGGCGGCGCAAATGCCGATATTCT
>DATIGH010000191.1:0-32366 GCA_035454845.1 Nitrospira sp. | reverse complement strand
TCTTAGCAGCAATTAGAGTGATCTCCAGCAGCCTGTGGCTCACTCACGTGAAATATGTTGAAGGACTCCCCAGGTCTCACCGTTTACTGTCCTATTTCGCAACACAGGTATCCTCTCACTCTGTGTTCTGACAGCCTTCATCTCTTCACAACCACAGTCGGCAGTTTGCAAATTTCTCTGATCTCGGGCCTGGCACTGTCGATGCATTAGTCGATGCATTGTACGAGCAGTATGTCGTGGCCACTGAAAATGAATCGTAACGAGAAGGAGGTACGCCATGTCCGCACTCACGAGGTGGGAACCCTTGACGCGCTGGAGTCCATGGAAGGAGCTGGAGGAGATGGAGAAGCGCCTCTCGACACTCTTCGGTCGCCCTCCGATGTCAAGTGGCGGCGAAAAGAAAGAAGCCATCTCCGTCACCGAATGGTCGCCGCTGGTCGATATCACCGAGGATGACAAGGAGTACGTCGTCAAAGCCGAGATCCCGGAGATGAAGAAAGAGGACATCAAGATCAACGTTCACGACGATGTCCTAACGGTCTCCGGCGAGCGCAGGTACGAGAAGGAGGAAAAGGGAAAGAAGTTTCATCGTATCGAGCGGGCGTACGGAAGCTTTATGCGCAGCTTTGCCTTACCCGAGGATGCCGACGGTTCGAAGATCAGCGCGGAATACAAGGATGGCATGTTGAAGGTTCATCTCCCGAAATCCGAGCAAGCCCAAAAAAAGGCGATCGAGGTGAAGATCGTATAGTCCCTTGTGACCAGGTCGCCGCTTCACCATGAACCACCAGGCCAGAACTAATCATGATGTTCAAGAACCGTGAGGAAGCCGGGCATCGACTAGGGGTTGCACTGCAGCAGTATCGCAATCACCCGGACGGCGTGATTGTCGCGCTCCCGCGCGGTGGCGTGGCTGTCGGATATGCCATGAGTCTCGACCTCCATCTCCCGTTGGATGTCTTCATCACCCGGAAAATTGGAGCGCCAGAAAATCCCGAATATGCGCTGGGGGCCATCAGCGAAACAGGAAATATCTATCTCAACCCCGAGGCGGTCGCAATGTTTCGGTTGTCCCATGCGTATATTGAGGATCTGGCAAACGTGCAACGCGAGGAGATTCGCCGCCGTCAGCAGCTCTATCGGCAAGGGCGGCATCCTCTCCGTCTTCATGATAGGCTCGTCTTGTTGGTGGATGACGGCATTGCGACAGGCGCGACATTCTTTGCCTCAGTGGAAGCCATTCGAGGGCAGCATCCTCGATTTTTGCTCGGCGCGATTCCGGTTGGACCGCCCGAGACCATCGAGCGAGCAAGGGCTGTCGTCGACGAGCTGGTCGTGCTCGCGACGCCTAGTGAGTTCTGGGCCGTTGGCAGTCACTATGCCGAATTTGGACAGGTGAGCGATGAAGAGGTTGTGAACTATCTGAGCTTGGCCGAGAAAGTCTCCCGTGAGAAAGATAGACGAGTCTCCTCGTCACAGATGAACTAGACACTGAGGCAGTTGCTTTAAGGGCTTCCATGAGGATCGTGATCGGAGTCGATTGGTCTGATGAATCCTTTGCCGCCGTGCAACAGGCATTGCATCTCTACCGGCCAACGGAGGTGACGGTCGTCCATGGGATAGAAATGGGCATGTTCGAGTACCCGGCTGTCGCCCATCTCGCCGGGCTCCAGGGCCATGAGGAATTCCGGCGTGCGGTCACCGCAGCGGGAGAACAATTGTTGGACCGCACAGCGGACACCCTCACTGGCACTTCCGCGTCTGTGAAGCGGATTAATGCTATCGGCAATCCGGCTCGACTGATCCTTGATGCGGCACAAAGCTCGAATGCCGATCTCGTGGTGGTCGGGGCGCGAGGGCGAAGCCGCCTGGGTGAAGTGGTCTTGGGCAGTGTGTCGCATCGCGTATTGATGCACAGTCCCTGCACCACCCTGGTCGTCCGAGGAGGGGCGCGGCCAATTCAACGCGTGTTAGTGGCCGTGGAGGGAAAGGAGGATGCCGATCGCATTGTGCAATGGCTGCAACAGCATCCATTCATGAATCCGGTGGAACTTTGCGTCCTTTCGGTGGTGGTGCCGCTCAAAGTCGCTGAACCTTATATGATGGCAGGATGGGAATCATGGTCGGCGGTCGCCAGGAACTATGCCGAAGATCTCGTCAAAAGCGTTGCTGCCTCCCTGCTTTCGCCGGTCAACAAAGTCCGCACGTGCGTGGCAACCGGTGAGGCGCCTGGCACGATTGCGGCGAACGCCGAAGGGATGGATCTAATCGTCGTCTCGACTTCTGGGCGCCGTGGACTCGACCGCTTGCTGCTGGGAAGCGTCTCTCATTCGATTGTGCACCGTGCGTCCGAACCGGTGTTGGTCATCCATTGATAAGGGCAGCGTGACGGGTGACGAGGCAAGGTGATGGCGACGGCCACGGATCTCATGACGACCGGAGTACCTACCGCGTCCGAGCAGCATACGGTATCAGAGACATTATCGGCGCTTCGCCAGCGATCGTGGGAGGAACTCGGGCATGTTTATCTTGTGGACAGCCAACATCGACTCGTCGGCCAGGTGCCTATTGAGCGCTTGATCGTCGCGGGCGAGACCGTGGCGCTGTCGACTCTTCGAGGGGATCCGCCGATCGAAGTGCGGCCGGATGAGGATGCCGAAACTGTAGCGCTGAGAGCCGTTGAACGCCATGACGCGGACGTCGCCGTCGTAGACCGGCACCATTATTTCCTCGGCGTCATCCCGATTGGACGGCTTCTAGCCCTCTTGCACGAGGAACACGTGGACAACTTTCTGCGGCTCGGCGGCGTGAGCGGACTTCATCCGGAGCCGCTGGCGGAGCAGGATACGATCGCGGCTTTTCGCGCGAGGATACCGTGGCTGGCAATCGGATTGATCGGCGGGTTCCTGGCCGGCGGTGTGGCGGCCTTCTTCGAGGTAGCGTTGAGGCAGGAGATCGCCCTCGCCTTCTTCCTCCCCCTCGTAGTGTACATGGCCGATGCGGTCGGAACCCAGACTGAAACCGTCCTCGTGCGGGCGCTCGCTTATGGCAAGATATCCGTGGCCAACCAACTCCTTCGTGAGGGCATGGTCGGCTCCATGATCGGAGGAGTCATTGGATTGCTGGCTGGATTGGGATTGTGGATCGTAGATGGAAGACCGGCTGTGGCGCTCGTCGTGGCATTGACGCTCGCGGTGACGGCGCTTGTCGCCACGATGCTCGCAAGCCTGCTGCCTCTGGGACTCTCGCGTCTCGGAGTCGATCCCGCCCTTGCCAGTGGGCCCGTTGCCACCGTACTTCAAGATATATTAAGTGTTGCGATTTATCTCGGCATCGCCACAACGATTCTTTCGTGAGCCTCGAGCACTATAGATGCCGGGAGGTGTGAAATGCCCATGTACGACTACAAGTGCTTGGACTGTGGGAAGGAATCACTGGTGATCCTCACGTTGAAGGAGCATGAAACCGGAAAGGCCGTCTGCCCTTCCTGCCAAAGCACGAACATGAAGCAGCTATACACATCCTTCATTGCCCACACGACGAAGAAGAGTTGAGGTCAAACATGCGATCATGGCTTGCCGGAACGCTCGTGAGTGCCGTGCTGATGACGTCACTCGAGCTTGCAGCGCAAGAATATCCGCCCAATGGTGCACGCGGGAAAGCCATCTACGAACATCATTGCCAGGGGTGTCATGGCCTAAACGGCCGGGGAGATGGTCCGGCCGGCGCCTCCCTTAAAGTGAAGCCGGCTGATTTCCACCGCTTTCAATCGTTTTTGAAATCGGATGACGAGCTGCTCAAGACTATTGAACATGGCGTCGTCTTCAGCCCGATGCATTCCTGGAGAGGGCAGCTCACCGACGGGGAGATGCAGGACGTCGTCGCGTATATTCGGTTTCTCTCCCAGCTAGGGCCATGACGGCTTGGATCATTTACATCCACCGTCACTCGGTCAGAGTTTTTACCCACAGACCGACATAATAGGAGATCGTCACAACACCGATGGCGACGAGTACGTGTTCTCCGATCGCTTTCCATGGTGCCAAACCCTGCTGACGCGCCAGCACGGTAGACAGTGCGGTCAGGACCACGAGACCCCACAAAATGCTCACGATAATCGACGTACGAAGCTCAAGAAAGAGGACCGGGATCGCAAACGTCCCGGCTGTGATCAACTTTGCGAGAAAGGTGGAAAGCGTGGCTTCCCAGACATGAAGAGTCATGGCAGCAGGCCTGGACTCCTCGGCAAGATGGATCCCCAAGGCATCGGAGAGTGCATCGGCAATCGCCACGGTCAGAATGCCTCCTACGACGGCGACGCGTGAATGAGTCCCGGCATGGAGGCCGACCATAAGCCCCACGGTGGTGATGACGCCCGACGTCAGACCGAAGCCAACGCCGGTTTGCCATGAGGACTTCATCGAGCTTCTTTTTGATCATGCACGGAGACTACCGCTCCCCGTTGGCCGCTTCTCCGCTTTTCTGAGAGAGTACGGCTCGAATCGCAGGACGGCCGCTGCGAACGAATTTCGGATTCTTCACAGTCAGAATAGGGCAGGTCGCTTGCTTGAGCACCGCTTCTGCGACGCTTCCGACGTTGATCGCTTCCCGGCCACGCCGGCCATGTGTTCCCATGACGATGAGATCGCATTGATATTGCAGCGCGCCGGCAACAATCGAATCCGGAGGGAATCCCTCCCGTAGCTCATACGTGGCGGATAATCCCAAGGACTTCATCACTCCTGCCAAATCACCCAAGCGTTCCTCCCATTCCTTCCGCATTTGCGCCGCGTCCTGCATCCGATGAAGATTCCAGTCACCATGCAACGGCTCTAGCACGTGCACCAGGACGAGATCCGCCCCCAGGCGATGAGCGAGGTGAATGGCACATTCCAACGAATCCAACGAGGGGCCCGAGAAATCGACCGGTGCCAGGATCCGACGAACCCTGATCTCGCCGGGCGCGGTGAACGTGCAAGGGCTCGCTTCTTTGCGCGGCAACGGCACGGTCAATACCGGACAGGGTCCCTTCGCTGTGACGGTGTTAGCTGTCGTCCCGATCAGTCCGTACGGGACATGTGTATGGCCCTGCAAGCCCATCACGAGGAGATCTGCATCGAGCTCACGGGCTGCGGAAATGATTTCATCCCCAGGGTTTCCACACGACCATTGGGTGCTGACCGAGACAGCGCGCTGCCTGATGCTATCCCGCAACGTCCGAAGCTTTGTCCGGACATCCCGTTCCTCTTTGGACGCTGCCACAGCGTGAGATGGACGTTCGCTGACATGCAGCACGACGACGGACGCCTTCAGCGCGACGGCCAAATATTCCGTATAGACCTGTGCCCGGCCCGCGCTGTCGGAGAAATCCGTCGCGAGCAGGATTTTAGAGACGCATGACTCGTTCACCACGTTCCTTTCGGAGGCAAGCCGCCGTCAGTTGTACACCACATTGAGTGAGATACAGACTAAACCTGCGAGTCCTATGCCTGCCTCGTCGGCTCCAACTGTTGGAATATTGAGATGCACTGGGCCGGTGTCTCGTCACCTGGCGTAAAAGGCTACACTCGCTATTCTACTCTTTGGGGCACCTTGCAACAGTGGCCCACGTTTGGCCAGCTGTGTCGTGTCATATTGTTGTCCTACGGGGCTCTAGCTATAATGCGCCCGCCATGCGGCACTCCTCACGCGACCAAAAGCGCCTGCAAGCGTTGCTGACCTCCAAATCCTACCGTCGAGCCGATCAAGATCTCGAACTGCTGAAGCAAGACCAGCTTCGTCCCGTCCGCCTCCAATTGGAGCTGCTGAAAGCGGAACTCATTCAACAGCGGGAAAACATTCGCTCGACAATCGTCGTGTTCGGCAGTGCGAGGCTCCCAGAGCCGGCCGCCAGCCGCCGTCTCTTGGCGAGAGCGTCCGCGCAGTTGGCCCGCAGACCTCAAGATGCGTCGCGCCGTCGGGCCGTCGATCTGGCAAAACGACAACTCGCCATGTCCAGGTATTACGACGAGGCCCGTGAGTTCGGGCGCCTCGTGTCCAGCAAATATCAATCGAAAGGCCGCTCCGATTACGTGATCGTGACTGGCGGAGGGCCGGGCATCATGGAAGCGGCCAATCGAGGCGCAGCCGATGCCAAAGGTAAGTCGATGGGCTTGAATATTGCGCTGCCCCACGAACAACGGCCCAACATTTACATCACCCCGGCGCTCTGCTTTCAGTTCCGCTATTTTGCGTTGCGCAAAATGCATTTTCTTCTGCGGGCAAAGGCGCTTGTAGCGTTTCCCGGGGGGTTCGGCACCTGTGACGAACTGTTTGAAACGCTGACGTTGCTTCAAACCGGAAAGGTCAGCGGCATCACCGTTGTCCTGGTGGGGCAAGATTACTGGAGCCGCCTGATCAACTGGAAGTTGTTTGAAGACCAGGGCTTCATTAGTCCAGGAGACCTGCACCTCTTCCATTATGCCGAGACGGCCCGGGAGGCGTGGACTATCATCGTCCGTGAGCAGCGGACGCTTCGACGCCGGCCCCGGCCGCCTCGCTGGTACCGATGAAACTGTCTTTCCACGGCGCGGCACGATCCGTGACCGGCAGCAGGCACCTCATTGAAGCCGAAGGAGGACGCGTGCTGCTCGACTGCGGACTCTTTCAAGGGCGGCGGGATGAAGCCGAGCGTCGAAACCGCGACCTCGGCTTCGATGCGAAGTCCGTCGACGCCGTTCTCCTTTCGCATGCCCATATCGATCATTCGGGCGCCTTGCCGGTCTTGAGCAAGCACGGCTTCTACGGAAAGGTGTTTGCGACGCGGGCCACCACGGATCTGACCGACGTCATGCTCGCCGATTCAGCGCATATTCAGAAAAGCGATTGTCAGTACGTCAACCGCAAGGAACGCCGCACGGATGATCGCTGCCGCCGGCCGCTGTACACCGGCGACGACGCCGAGGCGATCATGCGCCAATTTGCGGACGTGCGATACGGAGAAGTCGTATCCCCGCTCCGGGGGATGAAGGCCGCCTTCCATGACGCTGGACACATTCTTGGATCGGCCGCCATCTCTCTCCGCGTGAAGGAATCCGGAGTGACCAAAGTGGTGCTGTTCTCTGGAGATCTGGGCCGCCGCCAGATGCCTATTCTGAGAGATCCTCAGCCGCCGCCTCCTTGTGACATCTTGATCATCGAGTCCACCTATGGGGACCGCCTTCATGCCGAAACAGCCGAAGAGTCGAAACGCAAAGCTGCGGCCCTCATCGAGCATGCCGTTACGCATCGCAGCAAGATTATCGTCCCCGCCTTTGCCGTCGGTCGCACCCAGGACCTTGTCATGTGGATGAAAGATCTCGTGAAGGAGGGGCGGGTCCCACCTCTGCCCATGTACATCGATTCGCCATTGGCGGTCCGGGCGACCGGAATCTTCCGCCGGCATCCCGAATGCTACGACGAAGAGACGTATCGAATCCTCACGACCGAAGGGGATCCCTTCGTGGCTAAATACATTCGGTATGTATCTTCCGTTCACGAAAGCCAACAACTCAACAGCATGAAAGGGCCGTGCATCATTGTCGCCGCGTCCGGCATGTGCGAAGGTGGCCGCGTGCTCCATCATCTGCGTCACGCCATTGGAGACGAAGACAATATCGTCGCGATCGTGGGATTTCAGGCCGAGCACACGCTGGGACGCAAGCTGGTCGAAGGTTGGGACGTGGTCCCCATTTTCGGGGTGCCCGTGTCTCGGCGGGCGCGAGTCGTCCGTTTCAACGGTCTCTCCGCGCACGCGGACCGCGACGATCTGCTGGGCTATGTCCGGGCCATTAAACCTCTCCCCTCACGCGTATTCATTGTGCACGGGGAGGACCGACAATCGTTTTCCTTGGCAGCGGCGATTCGGGCGGAGCATCCGGGCCTCGAGGTTACCGTCCCCGACCCATCGACGATCTATGATGTGTGAATGTCGTTGAGCCGCCTCAGCCTTTGACTGGGACGGCCGAGGCTGCGGACTTTTGCAGGTGGTCAGCGGTTTGCGCTTGAATAAAGGCCAGCAGCCGCTTGTTGTCTTGCGCGGCGCGTAGGAATTTGAAGGCGATGCCCCGCGGGCTGACGGAGCGCACCATTGCGGCGACCTTCAGCGGGGGCTCATGAGGGCCAGTCGAGATCTCGAGGTAAAAAATATCATCGGCGCGCACGTGTGTTTCGCTCTTGATGATGCAGCCACCCATCGAGAGATCGAGCACGGTACCCTCGCCGCGGATCTTTCCCCCGGAGAAGGAGAGATACAGTCGTACTGGAATCCGCAGGTGCTCGCGACGGTCTATCGGATGGCGCGGCCGATCCAATCCAAGGCGTGACGCCAGGAAGCGGCAACTGCACTGCGGACAAGAAAAAGGAGACAACAGGAAGATCGCCGCCAGGCGCTCGCTGGCTGAAAGGGGCCTGGCGCGGAGCACCTGTTCATGGCGGCATTGAGGGCAATTCAGCAGACGGCCCATCAGTCATCGATAGTGCATATGTGCCCATCTGTCAAGCGAACAGCACGAATGGTGGAGGTCGATGGAACTGCTTTAGTGTGACTCGTCGTGAGGAGTCGCCGGCACTTCCGTGAATGGACTAGGCTCAGCGATGGTGGCGCGGAGAAATTCCCGGTTCAGCATGGCGATGAAACGGACGCTGATGGATTTCGGGCAGACGGCTTCACACTCATATTGGTTGCTGCAGGATCCGAAGCCTTCGCGGTCCATGGCGGCGAGCATGGCCTTGGCACGCTTCGTCCGCTCCGGCTGGCCTTGTGGCAGCGAGGCCAGATGGGAGACCTTGGCGGCGACAAAGAGCATCGCCGACGCATTCTTGCAGGCGGCCACACAAGCGCCACACGAAATGCAGGAGGCGGCATCCATGGCAGTCTCGGCCTGGTCCTTGTTGATCAGGAGCACATTGCCGTCGACCGCCCCTCCGGTGTTGACCGAGATGTACCCGCCGGCTTGCATGATGCGGTCGAACGCGCTCCGATCCACGACGAGGTCCTTGATGATCGGAAAGGCCTTGGCCCGCCACGGCTCGATCGTAATCGTGGCCCCGTCGGGAAACCGTCGCATATAGAGTTGACAGGCGGTGAAGCCCCGATCCGGCCCATGCGGCACGCCGTCAATCATGAGCGAGCAGCTGCCGCAGATGCCCTCGCGGCAATCATATTCAAAGGCCACCGGCTCCTCGCCCTTGAGCGTGAGCCCGTGGTTGACCACGTCCAACATTTCGAGGAATGACATTGCAGGACTGATGTCAGTGGCCTGATAGGTCACCAACCGGCCTTTGTCGTTCGGTCCCGCTTGCCGCCAGATCTTGAGGGTAAAGTTCATGCTCGAGTGATGAGTGATCGGTGATCAGTGATGAGTTTGACGTTCTTAGTCTGAGTTCTTTTCACGACGCTGATCGCTCGGTACTCTTCCTTGCCCAACTCATCACTCACCACTCATCACCCATCACTTTCTTTAATAGTATGTTCTCATCGACGGTTTCACAAATTCGAACAGCAGCGGCTCTTTGTGCAGTACCGGGCGGCTGTTGGGCACATATTCCCAGGCGGCCACATAGGAGAATCTGGCGTCGTCCCGCACCGGCTCTCCCAGCGCGGTTTGGTGCTCTTCCCGGAAATGCGCCCCACATGACTCTTCGCGATGCAGCGCGTCGTGGCAGAGCAATTCGGCGAATTCAAGGAAGTCGGCGACCCGACCGGCATATTCCAGTTCCTGATTGAACGTCTCCCCGGAACCGAGCACCGCCACGTCGTGCCAAAATTCCTCGCGCAAAGCCGGAATTCGCTCGAGCGCCTGCTTGAGGCCTGCTTCTTCTCGCGCCATCCCGCAGAGATCCCACATGAGACGGCCCAGTCTTCGATGAAATGCGGCCGCGGTTTGCCTCCCCCGCCCGCGCAACAGGCGGGCGACCCGCTCGTTGACCCGTTCCTTCGCTGCGCGTACGTCCGGATGGTCAGCACCGATGGGACTGCTCTTGGTCGTCGCCAAATAATGGCCGATCGTATACGGAAGAATGAAGTAACCGTCGGCCAGTCCTTGCATGAGAGAGCTGGCGCCCAGGCGATTCGCGCCGTGATCGGCAAAGTTGGCTTCCCCGATCACGAACAGGCCGGGGATCGTGCTCATGAGGTTATAGTCGACCCATAACCCGCCCATCGTGTAGTGCGGCGCCGGATAGATGCGCATCGGCGTCTTGTAGGCATCCTCGCCGGTAATGCGCTGGTACATGTCGAACAGATTGCCATAGCGTTCTTGGATCACCTCGAGCCCTTCCTGCGCGATGGCATCCGAGAGGTCCAAATACACGCCGTGCCCGCCGGGCCCCACTCCACAGCCTTCGTCACAGATCTGCTTGACCGCTCGCGACGCCAGATCGCGAGGAGCCAGGTTGCCGAACCGGGGATAGCGGCGTTCCAAGAAATAGTCACGTTCCGCCTCAGGGATCTCATCGGGCGTCCGGACGTCGCCCCTCTGCTTGGGCACCCAGAGCCGCCCATCATTACGCAGCGACTCGGACATTAATGTCAGCTTCGCCTGATAGGCTTCACTTGGGGGAATGGCCGTTGGATGGATCTGCGTGAAGCAAGGATTGGCAAAGGCAGCCCCTTGCCTCCAGGCCCGATATGTGGCGGTCACATTGCTGCCGCTGGCGTTCGTCGAGAGAAAAAAAATGTTGCTGTACCCTCCGGTGGCGAGCACGACGGCCTGAGCCGTATGCGAGCGGATTTCCCCGGTGACGAGATCGCGGACGACGATGCCACGCGCCTGGCCGTCGATCACGATCAGATCCAGCATCTCGGTTCGCGGATAGATCCTGACCTGCCCGCGCTCGATCTGCCAGCAGAGAGCGGAATAGGCACCCAGCAGGAGCTGTTGGCCCGTCTGCCCCCGACAATAAAACGTGCGGGAGACCTGGACGCCGCCGAACGAGCGATTGGCCAGCTGGCCGCCGTACTCGCGGGCAAACGGGACGCCAAGTGCCACGCATTGGTCGATGATCTGGGTGCTGACCTGGGCAAGGCGATAGACGTTCGCCTCACGCGAGCGGAAGTCGCCGCCCTTGATCGTGTCGTAGAACAGCCGCTCGATGCTGTCGCCGTCGTCTTGATAATTTTTCGCCGCATTGATGCCGCCCTGCGCCGCAATGCTGTGGGCTCGACGAGGGCTGTCCTGAAAGCAGAAGCACTCCACCTGATAGCCGAGCTGACCGAGCGTGGAAGCGGCGCTGGCGCCGGCCAGACCGGTGCCGACGACGATGATGCCGATCGACCGTTTGTTCGCCGGGCTGACCAGCTTTTCGCTGAAGCGGTGGCGGTCCCATTTGGTCTCCAGCGGGCCTGAGGGGACCCTTGATTCGAGTGCGATCATGCCTGCACCAGCCCGAACGCGATCGCGAGCACGATGGCCGTGTTTCCGACAACGACCAGCATGGCGATCAGCGGACCCGCGCCTCGAAACAGTCGATCGAGCATGGGATGTTCCATGCCGAAGGTTTGAAGGGTGCTGGACAGCGCATGGCTCAGATGAAGCCCCAGCACGACCTGCCCGGCGAGATAGATGAGGACCAGCCACGGGTTTTGAAAGGCGTGGACGACGTTGCCGAATACGTCACGATGCCCCCGTACATCCAAGCGATTGTGCATGGCGGGATCCACCCACCCCGCGGTCAAGTGCAAGAGATGAAACACGATGAACAAGACCAGGAGGCTGCCGGTTAGGGCCATCGTGCGCGAGGCCAAGGACGCACGGCGGTACCGATGCGTCACATAGCCCACCGGACGGGCACGTCGGTTATTAATGGCCAACCGGACGGAAAGACCGATGTGCAGGGCGACGATCGCGAGCAGGAACAACCGCGCGCTCCAGAGTGCCATCGGCATCTCCCGTAAGAACGCGGCATAGGAATTCAGTGCATCCGGCCCTTGGAAGACCTGTAAATTACCCAGCATATGAAAGACGACGAAGCCGGCCAACGCCAGGCCCGAGAGGGCAATGAGAACTTTGCTGCCGAGGGAAGTGAGGATGTGTCCGAACAATCGGATCATGGGCAACGTGAAGGTCGCACCGCTCTGTTCACTTGTACTCCGCTCTCGACCAGACCTCAAGTGTTCCACCGATCCGGGCCGTCTGACCTTCGGGACGTGACTGCAGCGCATCCGGCCAGATAGCCGGTCGCCCAGGCCCATTGGAAATTATACCCTCCGATGCGCCCGTCGCAGTCGAGTATCTCACCTATCACATACAGGCCGGGAACCACTCTCGATTCCATGGTTCGGTAGTTGATCTCTTCGAGTGGGATTCCGCCGGCCGTCACTTCGGCATGGTTCCACCCGCGGTCCTTCGTCACCGGAAGGGGCAGCCGCGTGAGCGCGCCGACTAACCGCTCTCGCTCATCGCGAGGCAGCTGCGCTGCCGCTTTGCTGGCATCGATCTCGACATGGCCACAGACCGCCTCGGCCAACCGTTCAGGCAGGACGAACGCCAGGGTTTTGGCCAGTGACTTTCGGGGACTGGCCTCTGCCTGTGTCATAATCCACTGCCTGGCCGTGTCGGCCGTCCACTCCGGACGCAGGTTGGCATAGACGTCAGCCGGGTCCCCTTGTTCGTGAGCCCACGTCCAACATCGGCTGGCGTCCATGACTACCGGTCCGCTCACGCCGAAATGCGTCCAGAGCAGGCTTCCCGTTCTGACATCGATTGGCTTGCCGCGCACAATCGTGCTGATAGTCACGTCCTGCGATAGACCGGAGAGTTGCTGGTGAAACATCGTCTCGTGGAGCACCAGCGGCACCAGCCCGGGAGCCGTCGGCGTGAGCGAATGGCCGAGGGAGCGCGCCAGTGCATAGCCCGATCCATCGCTTCCCGATTTCGGGAGCGACCGGCCGCCGGTGGCCAAAATCACCGCCTTGGCATGGATCGCTCCGCCGATCGATCGAACGGCGAAGCCGCCGTCGGCCCGTTCGATGCCGGAGACGCGCCGACCCGTCTGAATCTCCACTCCCACGACGCGGCAGCGCTCGAGAAGCGCATGAAGCACGGTCCGCGCCTTATCTGTGGTGGGGAAGAGCTTACCGGTCGCCTCGCGTTTGAGCTCGACGCCCATACCCGCGAACCATGCGATGGTCTGTTGGACCGACCAGGCGGCGAGCACATTCTTGATGATGCGGCGATTCCCGAAAAAGTCGTCCGCCGTCACCACGTCATGGGTGACGTTGCATCGGCCGCCGCCCGACACGAGGATCTTGGCGCCCAGCGCCGTGGCTCCGTCCACGAGGACGACCCGCCGGCTGCCTTTGCGTTCGCCGGCAGCGATGGCCGCGGCCAGGCCGGCCGCTCCACCTCCGACAATCACAAGGTCCGCCGAGTCCATCGGGTGCACTCTACACGAGTCTCGTCGTCCCAAGGCAGCGGCGATGCGCGTCACTGTTGTTGCGTGACTATTTTGAATCGGAGGAACTGCCGCTCATGCACTCGACGAGGAGGCGCAGAAGCTGTTCGACTTCTGCTTGGTGATGCACATAGAATCCGGCGCGGGACCCGTCATGTCTGCCGACGCGCACGCCCATCGTGACTGCGTCCGGCAACGCAAAGACGGTTTCGTCCGTCTCCTCGTCCCCGATATAGAACAGCCCCGTTCGACCGAGATGCTTCATGAGCGCAACGGTGGCCAGGCCTTTCCCCGACTGGCCCGGAGGCAAGACATTGATGGAATATTTGCCGGTGATCAATCTGGGTGCCGGAACGAGGCGCTGAAGGGCGGCGAGGGTCTGCAGGCTGGCATCCACCGGATTCTGGGCGCCGCGAAAATGCAACGTGAGCGTGTAGCGCTTGTTCTCAAGCTCTACACCCGCCGGCAGAGCCGAGAGCAGACCGTCCTCCAGCTGATGCCGCCAGTCATTGCACATCCCCTCGGCTTCCATCAAGACCGCGGGAGAGGTCAGCGGACTTTCAATGCCATGATTGCCGATCACATGAGGGACATAGCCGTTGACTCGCATCGCCACGTCGGCGAGCGCCCGCCCCGACACGATGGCGCACGGTGCGTGCTTCGCCAGCTCGCCCAGCCATCGCAAGGTGTCCGCAGAAACCTTTACCGCATGGCGATCGCTCGAGATCGGAGCGAGCGTGCCGTCGAAATCAAAGGCATACAGAAGCGGCTGGGATGCGGCATGGCGCAAGGCGCGAAGGCCGGCCTCCGAGAGGGCGTAGATCACGCCTGCCCTCCGGTGGTGGTTCTGGCGTCTCGGGAGGTCGTTTGTCGCACGATACGCGCTCGCTGCCGCATGCGAGCGGCATCCATGAGCATGCGACCAGCCCACCGGTAAACGTTGAACTCTTGGACGATTCCCCTCATGCTTCGCATGCGTGCCCGCTGTTCGGTCGGAGGCATGGTTAACGCAAGGTGCATCGCCGCCGCGCATTGATCGATATTGTATGGGTTCACGACGAGCGCGTCCGGCAACTCGCTGGCCGCGCCGGTGAATTGACTGAGAATGAGGACACCTTGTTCATCGTCGCGCGCCGCGACGAATTCTTTGGCCACCAGATTCATCCCATCATGAAGACTGCTGACGACACACAAGTCGGCCCCGCGGTAATGCATCATGACGTCCCGCACGTCATGATGCCGGACCAACAGATGAATCGGCCGATATTCCTCCGTGCCGAATCGCGCATTGATGCGCTCGGCCAGCGCCAGGACTTGTTGTTTGAATTGCGCATATTCTTCGATCTTCGAGCGGCTCGGCGCGGCAATCTGCACAAAGGCAAATCGTCCGATCCACTGCGGCTCCAGTTCCAAGAGCCGTTCGACGGCGAGAAATCGCTCCAGGATGCCCTTCGTATAATCCAGACGCTCGACGCCCAAGGCGACCCGGTGATCCGGCGGCAATGCATAGATTTCCCTTAACCGTCTGCGGCACTCGACGACGGAAGGCTGATGATCCAGCGCGCGGCCGGGCCATTCAATGGATATGGGATAGGGATTGACGGCCGTGAGTTTTCCTCCGTAGGAAATGGTCGAGCTGTCCCAGTCGATCCTCGTCTCGAGAGACCGATCGACCGTGTTGATGAAGTTACTGCAATGAAAGCGGGTGTGGAATCCCAAAATGCTGCTGCCCAGCAGGCCCTCCAAAATTTCGACATACCAAGGACAAATCGCGTAGCGCTCGGGATTCGGCCACGGGATGTGCCAGAACGTGATGATGGTGGCGTGTGGCAGGTGATCCCGCACGATCTTCGGCACCAGCGCCAGATGAAAATCCTGGATCAACACGACCGGGTTGTCCGTCTTGGCTTCTTCCACGACGGTTAAGGCAAACCGTTCATTGATTTCCTTGTACTGCTGCCAATCGGAGGACCGAAACACGGGGCGCACGTGGGCCAGATGGCAGAGGGGCCAGATGCCCTCGTTGGCGAACCCGTAATAGTAGCCAGCCTCTTCCTCCGGCGTGATCCACACCCTTCGGATGTCGAATGAGGGCGCATCAGGCGGCACACGGACATGGCCCCGCACATCGACGACGTCTCGATCGGCGGAACCGCTTCCATGCGCAATCCATACGCCGGAACATGCCCGCATAATCGGCTCCAGGGCCGTGACGACCCCGCTGGCCGGCACTTGGACCTCAATGGTGTCATCCTTCCAGTTGTGAATGTAGGGCTGGCGGTTCGACACGATCAGCACTTCGTCTCCGGCCAAATGATCGTGCAGGATAGCCTTGAGCGTCGCGGGCTTCCAGCTCACCTGGCTTTCGTCTCTCATGCGCTTGTCGGACTCCAAGTCCTGAATGAGCGCCCGCAGATCTTTCGCCACGGGCTGCAGCTCGGGGCCGTGATGCTTGTCCTTGATCAAGGCAATGAACCCTTCGCCTCGCAACATGGAACGGACGCCCGTGACCCACCCGCGCCAGCTCAAGTGGGCGACGAGCACGGTGACCAAGGAGATCACCGCTCCAATGATGGCAAACAGATAGAACAGGTACCGCTTCGTATCGCTGCTCCGTCGGTGCACCCAGCTCATATCGTGCACCAGCATCAGGCGGCCGAGGCGGCTGCCGTTGCCTTCTATGCCAACCGCCGACACGTGCACGGCTCCCCGCGGCAGCTGTAAGAGCGCCGTCTTGCCGGCTGGGATCGTCGTGTCCGCTTGGCAGGTGACGCCTTCGGGATACGACGGAGTCTTGTAGAGCAGGCGGTTATTGAGATCGCAAAAGCCGATGGCGAAGAGTCGTTCATCCAGGATAAGTCGGTTGAAATACGCCATCAACTTGGTTTTGGATTCGGTCACCAGCAGGTCGCCAAGCGGCGCTTCGACCATGCGGCCGATCAGCTCGGCGCGCATTTCAAGATCTTTCACGAACCACTTCAGCGTGAGGCTATCGACCAAAGGAATGACCGCATAGGCCAGGCCGGCCAGCACCAAGGCTAATGGAAACAAAAACCGCAGCGTCAGGCGCATACTTCACCTCTCGTTTACTTCGGCCCTGAAATCCCCTATGGTGGGCGTATGTACCCCTACGCGCTCATCGGTAATTGTCATACCTCAGCCCTCATCAATGCAACCGGAAGGCTGGAATGGATGTGCCTTCCCAGGCCCGACAGCCCACCTGCCCAATACTAACATCTTGGTGACGACCGTCACGCTCGCAAACGGCGATTCGTTTCAGATCACGGACTTCTTTCCTCGATTCGAGCAATACGGCCGCATGTACCGTCCGGCGGCGTTGTTCCGATGCGCCTGCTCGCAAATATGCCCTTGACGTATTTGTGGGATGAAACCCCGGTTGTACGGGCTGACAGGCTTCATGTCAGCTTGCACGCTTGGTCCCTTGTCAGCTTCCGTCAGCGAATGACCAGTGAAGATGCAGCATATACCCCTCGCCTTCATCCGGCTACAGGACGTCGCTCCAGGGCTGACTGACAGCCGTCATCCACCTCGAACGCTGATGGTCAAGGTCGGACTGATCGCTCCCCGAGGGTCCTCGGCGTCGAACCACACGTTGTACCGGAGATCACCCGTGCGGGTGAAGCACAGGCTGATCGATTCTCCGGGCGCGATTGTGATCAGATCGTTCACCTGCCCGAAGAAATTGAGGATGCCACTTTGGCACTGATGGTTTTCGATCAGGCGCAAGTCCAAGAAGCCGACGCGTACGGCATTCGCACGCGCGTTCATCCATCTCACCTCGTCTCCCGGTGAGGCATACATGATCTGCGGGTTGACCTGATCCGAGATCTCGACTGTCCGAACGACCCGGCCGGCTTCTGGCGACGGCGTGTGGCCGCAGGCCGCAGAGAGTGCGAGGGCCACAGCGACGCACCAGCTCATATGAATCCGTAGCATCCTGATTTTTCCTCCCTGTCGTCTCCTCCTGATCACAGGAGAAACGCATGATTCCGAAGCGATGTTCTGCGCGGGCAACCCGAAGGCGGATCAGGCGAGCGGAGGGCGAAACAGCGCCCCGGCCAGAATCGGGACGGATACGAAACAGCGAGTGTCAGCAGCGAGCACAAAGTCGGAGAACGTGGGGAGTTGGAGAGACAGGGCCTGGATGGACCAGCCCTCGAGAACGGACGATTCATCCAGTTGGAGCGAGTAACCAGCATTCAGCAGCGTAGCCGGCACGCCGAGCAGTTGCAACAGAAGACACACGCAGAGCAACAGGATACAACACCCGCCCAATGGGCGCGCAAGCCAAAATCCGATACCGCGACCCCCTAAACCACGCCTGTGTTCTCCCGTATTCTCCATTGAGTCTACCGCACGACGAGCACCGAACAGGTCGCATGCTGCACGACTCTGGTCGATACGCTGCCCAAAAAGAATCGTCCGATGGCGCCCAACCCTGTGGCGCCGGTGACGATCAGGTCGGCCTCGTGTGTTTCTGCCACCTTAAGTATTTCGTCCGCCGGATTGCCGAGCCTCGGCACCTGCTCGACACGGTAGCCGGCCCGGAGCAATTTGACTGCAGACTCTTCGACCATGGCTTTTCCGGCGTCACGCAGTTCCGGATAGTTGAGAAACGGCATGGCATGCGTCACGGTCACAATGACCGGCTCGCGCTTCCGTGTGTCGGCGACAGGGCTCATCGTCCGGACCAGGAACTGCACGGCCCGTTTCGAGACAGAAGATCCGTCCACCGCGAGGACGATACGCCGGATGGCCCTCGGCGCTTCCCTAACGACCAGCACAGAGCAGGACACGTGGTGAATGACATGGGTTGAGATGCTGCCCAGCATGAACCGGTCCAAGGCGTCCAAGCCTCTGGACCCGACCGTCACCAATTGGACGTTGCGCTTGGCCTCCGTGACGATCGTCGCCGCGACCGGTCCACGCCCGGTCACGACCTGCCCTTGCAGCCGCAACGACTTCAGTTGAGCGGTGGCTTCTTTCTTCGTGCGCTTCGCATGCGCAAGGAGCTTCGCCACTTCTGCCTTCAGATACCGCTCAGTGCCGATGACAGCCGGCTGCAGCAGGAACGGCGCACGAAGCGCCCGCAGATCCACGACATGAAGCACCTTCACGGATGGCGCCTCCGTCAGCGGCAATCGAGGCACCCACTCCAACGCCCATTTGCCGTATTTCGATCCGTCGGTGGCGACCAGCACGCGCATGACGTTTACCCCTTCAGGCTGATGGACGTGGCGGCCGGCCCGAACCGCTGTGTAAACGCCTGCGGCGACAAGTGCACGAGTGCCGCATGGCGGCCCAATCGCTCGGGATCCTTGAAATCGTGATCGTCGAGCCGAATCATGTATTGCCGGGCAATAAGATAGGACTGCGAACCAGTGTCCACCATCCGAACTCGCGCACGTCCCGTGACCGGATCGAGCATCTGCTTGAACGGAATCGGGGCAAACCGACCGTCCTGGATGGAAACCATCGCGGCAGTTCCGCCATCCAGCAGAAACTGGGCGGCGCAATAGCCTAAATCACGCGTGTACTCGATGTCGAACGGGATTGGATCCGCGCAACGCAGCTCATAGCCGACGTTTTTTGAGACGACCGTGACTGAGAGTCCGAGGGCTTTCAACTCCTTCGTCACTTCGCGCCTAAGCAGGTCGCCCAAATCAACTTCGGAAAGACGCAAATGGCCATGCTCATCTCGCTCGACATGGTCGAGTCCGCCCAGGTCACCCTGGTCAAGAATCTCGATCAAGCCTTCCGCGAGCACGATTACCCCGTCGTTCCGTCCGCTGTCGAAACGCTTGATCATGCTGCCGATCACCGCATCGACGAGACGATGGAGCTTGACGGGGCGCTCGGTAAATTCTTCAGGAATAATGGTCAGCGTGGCACCGGCAGCCTTTCCGATGCCGAGCGCCAGATGCCCGGCCTTGCGCCCCATGGTGACCACCAGGTACCAGCGCGACGTGGTCCGCGCATCCACCATGAGATTCTTCACAATCTCGACGCCAACATGGCGGGCGGTCTGGAAGCCGAAGGTCGGAATGCCGTGCGGCAGGTCCAGGTCGTTGTCGATGGTTTTGGGGACGTGGACGACCTGCAAGCGGCCCTCGGACCTCGCTTCCAGCCTCAGCGCGGAAAAGGCCGTATCGTCACCTCCGATCGTGACGAGGCGGGTGACTCCAAGACCCGTCAGCGAGGATAAGACGCGATCTAGGTGCTCCGGCTTTTTGGTGGGATTGGCCCTCGAGGTACCCAGATGGGAACCACCGCGAAAATGAATGCGGCTGACTTCTTCAATAGATAGAGGATGCACATGAGCCATGCTGCCTTCCATCAGCCATTTGAACCCATCGACAAATCCAAGCACTTCAGAGCCGCCCATGATGCTGCGGATCGTGACGGCGCTAATGACGCTATTGATGCCGGGGGCTGGCCCCCCTCCGACCAGCATGCCGACAATGGGACGTGAAGCACTAGCCATCGAGACGCTCCTTACTGCCAAGGGTTACACGGCTTCAGCGCTGAGAAGCAACAATTCTCCCTTCATATCAGGGTGGATCGAGCAGCGAAAGGTGTGGCGCCCCGGCCGTTCCATCACGAACCGGATGACGGCGTCCCGCTTCGCATCCAACATCACGCCGTTCAATCCACGGCCATACACGATGACGCCGTCTTTTTCGATCCTGGTGGCAATGCCTTCGAACATTGTCGAGCCGAAATCATGGCGCACCGAATCTTCGTTTTTGATCGTGATCGTCGTTGGCAACCCCAAACGCAGCGCGCTCTGCTTCGTCACGAACGTGTAATCCCTGATGACGACGTCGACGGTCTGCTCGGATTGCGACTGGACAGGCACGCCAGTCAACAGATTCCAGACAACCGCCGTTGCCACTGCTAAGAACCAATCGCGCCTCATAGTCCCCCTCCTTCAATGCGTGTGCGGCCTTTGCAAATAGCGACAGATTCTCGCAGAATTCGCCGTTGACGACAACCATGCGAACGATACAACATCGTGCGATGACCATCAAGATTGCTGCCCTGTTGGGCGTCATGCTCTCGATGACGGGGCCCGAACGCCTCCTCGCGCAAGACTATCCCGCCGACGTCTCGCGGGGCCAGGCCCTCTATGAACGTCATTGCATGGCCTGCCATGGGGCGCGCGGGTATGGAGACGGCCCCAACGCACTGTTGCTCACCATTGCGCCGGCCAACTTCCATCGCCCCGGCTCATTTTTGAAATCCGATGAAGCGTTGCTGCAGATGATCGAGCATGGCGCCGTCTTCAGTCCCATGCATTCGTGGCGCGGCCGTCTGACGGACAGCGAAATGCAGGATGTCTTGGCCTACATCAGGATCCTGTCACAGCAATAGGGCGTCGGGTGTCTATTGTCGACCGCCGCCTCTATGCCATACTCAAAGGTGATCAGTGACGGATGATCCGTGATGGGTCACTGTTCACTCATCACCGATCGCTGTTCACAGGTCCTAAGAAAAGTGATGAGTGATGAGCCAGGAGGTAAGGAAGTGGCCGCTAGGGCGCAATTTCCTCTGGAGCAATCGCCCACCGGGGAATTCAGACGGCAAGACGATGTCTTCCGTGAATGGGTAACGGCCGACGGACGATCAGGCTATCCGGCCGCTCCGGGGCGCTATCACCTCTATGTCTCTTTCGCCTGTCCATGGGCGCACCGGACAATCCTGGTGCGGAAACTGAAGCAGCTGGAACCGGTTATCGGCATGACGGTCGTCGATCCGATCCGCGATGAGCGCGGCTGGGCCTTTCGAGACGGCCCAGGCCATTCGCACGACCCGGTCAACGGCTTTCGGTTTCTCAGCGAGGCCTATGCTGCAACCGATCCCGCGTATCGCGGGCGCATCACCGTCCCGGTGCTCTGGGATACCGCGACGAGGCGCATCGTCTCAAACTCGGACGATGACCTGATGCGCATGTTCAATCACGAGTTCAATCGATTCACCGAGAACCGTCTTAATCTCTATCCGGAAGCCCTCCATACGGAGATCGATGAATGGAACGGCTACCTGTACGAGCATGTGAATGACGGCGTCTATCGAGCCGGGTTTGCGACCTCACAGGCGGCTTACGAGAAAGCGGTCCGCCGGCTCTTCGAGGCGCTCGACCGGGTGGAGCAGCGCCTCGGCAGCCGACGCTATCTCGTTGGCTCGCAGCTCACGGAGACCGACCTACGGCTTTTCGTGACGCTGGTCCGCTTCGATGCCGTCTATCATGGCCATTTCAAATGCAACCTCCGTCGCATAATCGACTACCCTCACCTTTTCGGCTACCTAAAAGACCTCTACCAAACCGACGGTATAGCCGAGACCGTGAACTTCGACCATATCAAACGGCATTATTACGTCACACACGACGACATCAACCCGACGCGAATCGTTCCGCTCGGCCCAGTCCAAGACCTCGCCGCCCCGCATGGGCGCGAGGCGTTGGCCTAGAGGAATCCACCAAGCCAAACGGCTCTATTGCTAAATCTTGTAGGCAAAGTTATGAATAGGGTGGCCGGTCCTTCGGAGACCTTACAGGTCGTAGCTAAGGAAGGACACACATGCGGAAGTCTCACCGTTTCGCTCTGGTGTGCGTCTGTCTGTGTTCTGTCGTCGCAGCCTTCGGCCCCGCGTCAGCGTCTACCTCCTCTCGACAATCCCATGTCGCCACATTTTCCGCGTGGGAGCATCGGTTCACTGGTCCCGACCGGTTGCCGGCTGGTCTCACGACGGTGCGCTTGCACAATCGAGGGAAGGAACCTCATCAACTGCAACTCCTCAAGCTGGAAGATGGCAAGTCTCCGGCTGATCTCGCCGTGGCCTTGAACTCAGACGGCGTCGCGCTGCCTTCCTGGGCCAAACACATGGGAGGTCCCAATGGGGTGAACGCCGGTGGCGTCTCGGAAGCCACGCTGTACCTTGAACCCGGTTCCTACGTCATTATCTGCAGCGTTCCAGGCAAGCAACACAAAAGCCATGCCGCGCTCGGGATGCAGAAGGCGGTGCGAGTCATGGACACAAGTCCGGCTCCTGCTGAGTTTCAAGGCAACTTCCACATGGCCATGTTCGAATATGAGTTTGTGGTGGTTCAACCGCTCCGGAAGGGCCGCCACACTTTTTATGTCATCAATCGGGGAACACAAATTCATCAGGCGAGTTTCGTTCGGCTCAATCCCGGAGCTTCGGCAGAAGATGTGCTGACCGCACTCCGTCAGGACAAGCCGGGACGGCTTCCAGGCACACTCATCGGTGGAATGAGTGGGCTGGAGCCGGGACGCGAGGGAACGTTCACCGCCGAATTGACGCCCGGACGCTATGCCATCATGTGCCTCTTTTCCACCGATCGCAGTGAGTCCCATGCCGCCAAAGGCATGGTCATGAACTTCACCGTCCAATAACAGACGCAAACACTCCCGCTACGGGAGGACCATGGCTTGTTCAGCATAGCCAATGCCTTTGAGCGTTCCCTCCAAGGTATCGACCATCAGCGGAGGCCCGCACAGAAATACGGCTGTGTCGGGACCTGGAGGGGGGAGGTGCTGCAGGAGGATCTCTTCTGTAATTCGTCCCCGGCCTTGCGTCCAGCCGGCCGGAGGCTGTTCCAGCACGTGATAGGCGTGAAAGTTTGCGTGCTCGCGCGCATTGGCGTCCCATTCCTCACGGAAGATAATGTCGGCCTCCGTCTTGTTGGCAAAGATCAGCGATAACTCCACATCCAGTCCCCTCACGAGAATCCAGCGGATAATGGAGATGATCGGGGTAATGCCGGTGCCGCCGGCCACAAAACCCACCCGAGTCGCCATCCCGTCCACCCAATGACCGCCGCTATTCGGCCCGCTCATGAGCACGCGATCGCCAATTTCCCGATCGTGAAGGTACTTTGAGACGAGACCGGTTTCATACCGCTTCACGGTAAGATCGAAATAACCGGTAGTGCCGGGCACAGAAGACGGCGTATAAGGCCGCTTGACGGCCTTGTCATTGATCGTCGCATGCACATAGAGATGGTCGCCGGGCAACATGTCCAACGTGGCGTCGTCAGGCAATGCAAAACAGAATGTCCTGGTGTCATGGGTGTCCTGATGCACGGCCGTGAGTTCATAGGGCGAGGGCATTTTGGTTTTGATGCGAGTGATCATTGGCCGGTCCATCGGCATTATCTTACGAGGCTCATTCGCTCGCAAACAAGACATCCGGCTCACGAGCCGGTTCTGGCGAAGACTTGAAAATGCTGACGTTCGATGATGTCGAAGTCAGCGATCAGCTGGTACCCGGCGGCCTCCATCTCTCGCCGCACTTCTTCAGCTGCCGTGCCATGACCCAGTAAACCGGAAAAGAAGCCGTGCGGATGGAAATCGAGGATCGCCACCCGGCCGTCGGCCTTCAGATAGCGAGCGAGCGAGCGAAAGTAGGCGACGCGTTCCTTCATGTGATGATACGTATCGCAGCTGAACACCAGGTCCACCAGCGCCGGCAGTTTGGGGTCCATCGGTTCCGCAAGGATCGGTACCACATTCCTGACGCCGCGGGCCTGCATGTCTTTTCTGATGATGTCCAATCCTGTCTCGTCGATCTCAACGGCATACGTGAGCCCATCGGTACCGACTGCTTCTGCGAGATACCACGTGAAGTAGCCGCCGCCCGCGCCGACGTCGGCGACACGGGCTCCGGGAACGATGCCGAGCCGCTCGACCACTTCCTTTGGCTTTTGCCAGGCATCTCGCGACGGATCGTTCATGTGCCGATAGGCAAGCGTTGCGCAGCCGGCGAGCCATAGACATGTCAGGAGGACGATGACGGTGTATCTCGGCAAGGATGTGGTCATTGATGAGTTTCCTCAGGGCTGAGAGGCTAGGTCGAACTTTCCGAGCAGTCAAGTCGCGCAGTCATCCCGTTGGCCAGGGGAGTCCCGAGTTTCAATAGACAGTCTGTCTGGTAGAAGTGGACAGACTGTCTAAGAAGCTAGCGGGCCGGTTATCTTAACCCCTCACAAACGTTGCAGTCTTATTTGTGGCAAAAGGTTTGCGGCCTGTTGATGGAAACGGACGCAACGCCTGCGTCCAATTCCCAATTTAAGGAGGCTCTATGGCGAAAGCGCGCCGATATACAACGGCCATGATAGCGATCGTTGGATGTTTGGGAATGACGGCTCCTTCCAGCGTCGCAGCCCAATCCGGTCAGAATCCTGAAGGTTCATTCGGCCAGAATTCCGCTCCAAACTCCGCCCAGAGCTCGGAGGGTTCATCCTCCCCGATCACTGACGGTTCAAAGGTGACGCTCTTGTATCAGATCAAGGTGCCCGGCGATGAACGCATCGAGGTGCGCGACCTCAGTCAGTTTATCCAGGGCCAGCATCAAATGCTTCCAGCACTCGAACAGGCGGTGTCCGGCATGCGGAGGGGCGACAAGGCGGAAGTCGAGCTCTCAGAAGACCAGGCGTTCGGGCCCTATGATGCGAACAAGAAGAGCATCGTGTCGACGAAGGAGCTTCCGGCCGGAGTGAAGGCCGGCGACATCGTCGAAGACCGCAGGACCGGCAAGCAAGCGACGATCACACAGATGTCGGATACTGATGCGGTGATGGACTATAACCATCCCTTGGCAGGCAAACCGCTCCTTGTAACGCTGACGATTATTGACGTCGACAATCCAAAATAGCGCCGCCACAAAGAACATGTTGCTCGACCCGCGGCGATCGACGATCGCCGCGGGCCAAGCCGCCGTCTCATCACGGTGCTGGTTGCTCACGTGTCCGCATCGGCGCGTCGACCGCCTGTCTCGCCAACTCCGGATGACGGTTTGAGATGTGCGTCAACGTCGACGCGCGGGCGTTCTCCACCGTAAATCGATATTCCTTTCCCCGCGAAACGCGCTGAGGTACTTCTACCACCAAGCGGCCGATATACCGGATTTCTCCGGCCCTGCTTTCGAAGACCAACCCGAGTTCACCGCCGACACCGACGATCCTTTCTTGCGCGAAGCTTTTAAACAGATATTTGCCTTCCCGCAAACTGGAAACAAAGGTCCGTTCTTCTCCCGCCTTTGCCTCTAGACGATAGCGTTTTGAATTGGGACCGCCGTCGGGACTGCCAGGCAGGCTTTGCACGATGTCGAATTGGTAGGTCATATCGCTGTCGTCCGCTGCCTTCACTAAGACCGATCCGATCACAATCCCCCATTCCGGCCGAAGCGGGGTCAACCGCTCAGCGGACATGTCGAACGACTTTGCGCAGGCGGTGAGAGCCAGGGCAATCGCGCCCACCGCCCATCGGTGATGACGATGTTTCAAGGGATGTGTCTCCGTTCGGCTTTTAATGGGAAATGACCCTCGGCGCCTGCAGACGGGCAATACTGTCTTGCCAAATCATGGCGGGATCCTGATCAAAAAGATCATTCTCGGCAGGCAACATCGCCCAAGCCCCTTGAAGCATTTCAAAAGCGAGCTGTCCGGACGCCCATCCAGCATAGCCGGCGAATGCGCGGAACCTATCGGCGGGTGCCGCCTGCCGGATGATGCGTTCCAAAGCTTCTGGCGTGCCCCCAATATAGACGCTGTCAAAAACCGATCGCATGTCCGGTTGAGGTTCCTTCAGGCGGGTCAGCAGAAGAACGACGTTGGGCTGAACTGGGCCACCGGCAAACAGTCGATGAGTCGTCCCCTTCAGGCTGCTGACGCCGGGCAATACCTCAGAGAGCAGCATGTTTGTGGCGCGATTCAACACGAGGCCGACGGTTCCCTGGGGACCATGTTCAAGGATCAGCACGACCGTTTGGTGAAAGTTCGGGTCATTCAGTGACGGGCTTGCCACCAAAAGGACGCCCTTCGCAACGGAGGACGGGCCGGAATCCGAGCCGGCCAGCGCCACCGGTGCCTGCAAGCTCATGAACAACAGCAACAGGAAAGAGGCCATCAGGTTCATCGAGAGCTCGAGCGGAGGTTGCGGCGGTCTTATAGCGACCCATGCTCACCCAAGTCAACGTGCGCATTTCTCTGAGCAGACGTGGTATGGTGATCTGGTATCAGGGGATGCGTCATGCGCTCGTCTGCACGAATCATCGCCTCTTGCCTCATCATCATGGCCGTCGCCTCTCAGGCCTTCGCCGGTAACCAGATCTATCGTTACAAAGATGAGACCGGCACGCTGACCTTCACCACGGAATTGCACTCGATTCCCCAAAAATATCGTGGCGAGGCCATCTCGTTGGTGCCCGAAACGCCTGCGCCCGTTGAGACAGTCCAGCAGAGCCCATCACCAACGCTTCGTGTTGTCACCGCTACGGGCGAATACCGCATGGGTGATCACGACACTCGGACGGATGCCACGCGGATGGCGATTGAGGCCGCTAAACGACAGGCGCTCGAGCAAGTCGCCACCTATCTCGAGAGCGTGACAGAAGTTAAAAATCTGGACATGACCCGCGATGAGATCCGGAGCTATACCGCCGGCATCGTCACCGTGCTCAACCAGCACACCAGGACGCGCCTTGAGGACGGCGTCGTCGTGATTCAGGTCGATCTCACTGCACAGATCGACCAAGAGGAAGTCATTGTCGCCATCAATGCGCTGCGAGACAATGAACGCGCCACGCAGGAGCTGGCCTCGCTCAGGGTTGAGACAGACCAGCTGCGTCAACGGCTCGATAACGCCAACCAAGCCCTAGCCACGGCTCATTCGACGGAGCAAGTGCAAGCATTGACCCGCGAGCGGCAACACATGCTCGATCAGATGCAAGCCGATGCCCTGGTCGCCCAAGCCCTGGCCGGATATGCGTACGTGACACCGGCCAGCGTAAGGCAGATCAACGAACTGCTCCACCGCGCGAAAGAGCTTCACCCATCGAACCCCCATCTGTCCGCCGTCGAACAGTCCATGAGCGGACGAACAGCACCTATGTCTCCTTCGGCGCAACTCCCCGCGCAAGCGAACCCACTCGGCGGACCATTTCTCCCGTCGTCTTCACAATCGCCTGTGGCGGCACCGCTTCCCGAATCGCCACTCGCGGCGCCACTGCCGCCTTCGCCGCTCGCCACGCCGTTGCCGCCCTCGCCGCTCGCCACACCGTTACCGCAATCTCCTCTCGCGACGCCGCTCCCTCAATCGCCGCTCGCCAGACCACTCGCTCCCTCTCCTCTTGCCGCACCGCTTGGGCCATCGCCGCTTGCCGCACCGCTCCGGTAGCCAAAACAACCCGCCGGGTCATTTCCTAGTGCTCCTCGTGAAACAGTCTTGATAGGTAAGGAGACCAGTACCATGAGGAGGTCATGATGGCATCCAATCAGTTGAAAGACATGCGGGTCGCAATCCTCGTAACCGATGATTTCGAACAATCCGAATTGACAGAGCCCAAAAAGGCGCTCGAAGAGGCCGGTGCAACCGCCCTCATCGTCTCCCCCCACGCTGGAGAAATCCAGGGGATGAACCATGATGAGAAGGCGGATCGGTTCGGCGTCGATCAGGTGTTGGCCGAAGCGGACCCCGAACAGTTTGATGCGGCGGTCTTACCGGGCGGAGCGCTCAATGCCGATGCCCTTCGCGTTCTACCGGAGGCGAAGAACTTCATCACGGCCATTGATCGTGCCGGGAAGCCTATCGCCGTGATCTGCCATGGACCTTGGCTACTTGTCTCCGCCGGGCTCGTATCTGGTCGAAAAATGACGAGCTATCATACGATTCATGACGATCTGAGGAATGCCGGTGCCGACTGGCAGGATGTCGAAGTGCTTCGAGATCGCAATTGGGTCAGCAGTCGCAAGCCTGCGGACTTGCCTGCCTTCAATCGGGCCATGCTGGCGCTCTTCGCAGAGCACCAAGCAGGCCGAACGGCCAAGGCGGCGTAGGCAGCGTCAGGCGACCGCTGTGATGAGTGATCAGCGAACAATACAAAGCATGAGATGCCTAACACGCTACTTGTCCGAAGCCCGGTACTGCACTGAATATAGATGCTCCATCCAAGCTAGCTGGGTTTTTCCCCCTTCCCAACGTCGCTGGGACACTCTATAGGGGCGGCCTGGTCGGTCCCAAGTGCGCGCTTGGACGAGCACCGCCTATCTAGAAATACGATTAATCCGGCGTGCGCGTTCGGTGAGCACAGGGACTGACCAGGTAGCCCACGTCATCTGCTCTCGCTCTTCTCGACCGCGCACGACGTCTTCAACGACTCTTCGGTGAGCAGCTTCTTGTCGTCGATCCATTTCATGAGAAATTTGGCGGCCTTGAACAGATCGTTCTGCTCCTCTTCGCCGATCCAAAACTTGGTCTTGATCTGCGTCACGCGCTCGGCCAACCCATCCGCCTCGTCTTCTCCCGCATACATGAGCTGCCGAAGGGCCACGTGACGCACTTCGCATCCGCATTGCTCGCGATCGTTCACCGGCAACCGGCCCCGTATCTCCTGGTCCTGTCTGTCGACAGGAATCCCCATGCCCGTGAGCAGCGAACGTCGAGACTCGAAGAGCATGGCATCCATCGCATCCAACGCATTGGTATCGACGAAGTAGTCGATGGAACTGCGGCTCGACTGTCGTGTGTTGAGCTCCGGATGCTCACTGGCCGGCGTGGCGTCGACGACGATGATCAGACAGCCGTTGGGGAACAGCCGCTTCAGGGAGGTGCCCAGGATATTGCGATTGATGTATTCGGTGATCGCCTGGACGCCCAGGTTGTCAATCGGCCCCCCGTCGAACAGATGCACATATTGCGTCGGCGTGATGTACCACTGAAGCGTCACGTCCTGAAATGCGCCCGGGAATGCGGAGGAGGCGTTGACCGCATTGGCGACGGGATAGGGAGCCAGCGCGGAATGAAGCCTGGCGAAGCGCTCGTCCGTAAAGGTAAAGCGGCTGTGATCGTTGTGAACGGTCGAATTGAGCAGAATCTTGGGATGTGACTGGAGATGGGCAAACGTTGCATCATGATAGAGCTCGTTGTTGAACACCTGCACCATGATGTCGGAGCGTGTGAAATCCGAAAACCAGTAGCGAAAGATGTTCTGCGGGAGAAACCATCGCCAGATCCAACTGCCCTGAAAGTCAAAACCCATCGCCTTGCGCAGGGCCGGCTCCGTGAAGGCGCCGGCTTTCTCACCGAGCCCGTAGTAGACGGTGGGCAGCGTCCCGCCGGACACACCGGAAATGACGTCGACCTGCTTCAGGAGCTTGCGCTCTTGGAGTTCGAGCATCACGGCAGCCCCGAAGTTCGCGGCGCGGCTCCCACCGCCAGAAATCGCAAGTGCGAGAAATCGACCATCCCGTCTTTCGAGCTCCGTCAAATTCCAGGAGCCGGCCGTTTCCGGCGGTGCCTCTTGAGAAGTCCATTCTGCGTTCCAACCGGGCCGCCAATTGCCGGGGAGAATTGCACAACCTCCGACAGTTACCAGGAGTCCGGCAGCCAAAAGTTGGGCCCGCGATCGACTGCGAAAAACTCTTTTTAAGGAAGGTAGTCTTTTGAGTGGTGCGCGGTTCAGCAGACGAGCGAAGGTTGGCGGCATAAACACCTCTTAGCGGGGCCGATTGTAAGAGGCATGAAGGGCGCACGCAAGAGCGCAACCTAAAAATAGTAATGTGCGCCATCGGCGAGCGTGCAGGCATAGGACTCGGCCATCAGAATAATGGATGATGGGGAGCGCTCGTTGCTGGAATTTCACGAGGCGGTTCCCCCACATTACCGAGGAACTTCCACGTGCCGTTGTCTTTGACGAGAAAATGCACTTCACCGACCCAGCTGTCGATTGTCACCGGCTTACCTGATTCTTTGTCTGTCCCGTACAGCCCGCCCGTACAGGTGACAAAAGCTTTCGTCTGTGTTCCAGCGCGCACGACTTTCAGTTCCGTAAACAGATGCTTGGATGTGATCTGTCCGTAGTGGCTGAACACCTCCGTCCAGACTCGTCGTACATCCGATCGCTTCAGACCGTGGTAGTTGTAGCCTTTTTCGTAGAACAGCATCAGCGCCTCGAGGTCGGCTTGCCGTACGGCCAATTCCGCCCGATCGAACGCCGCCACGAGTTCCTTCGCGATCGTCTGAGTCATCTCACCAGTAACTCCTGGTGCAATCTCCACAGCCGCCGCAGACGGAGTCGGATGATGGCACCGGCTGAGAAGCATTATTCCGGCTAGAACAACCATCAGTCCGCTTCTGCCCAATCGATTCATGCTCGTCGGAGAGGCAATGGTAATGCCACGGAACGGCTTGGCAAACGACGGTTGGAACGACGTAATGGGTAGGGAGATGATGCCTCCTTCCCCACTGCCTCGTCAGGCACTGCTGCAAAATGCTACTCTTGAAAGCCCTATTACGGGGAATATCCAGCGAAAACACACGGGTACACATCGTGCACACCTTTGACTCGCATGACGCAAGCCGAAGCCCGTCGACGAGGCGCTTTTCCGTTCAGCGTGAATCACGCTGTTCACTAGAGAAAGGAATTGAACATGAATCCGCTGTTTGTCGCCATCATTGCCCTCATGCTTGTGACGACGTCTGTCGTCGCCGCTCAGACCCCGCGCGGGAATCCGAAGGCCGGGGAATCGATTTACAAGCAGCACTGCCTCCGTTGTCATGGCGAGAAATTGGATGGGAACGGCCCTGATGCACCGGATCTGATCGTCCGACCGGCGAATTTACAGTCGACACAATCACGGACGAAAACCGATTGGGAACTCTTGGTTGCCTTGTCCAACGGCGTGCTGTTCAGCCCGATGCACAGCTACCGCGGTAAATTGACCGATGCTCAAATGTTGGACGTGCTCTCCTACATCAGATCTATGGCACCGTTCGACGCCGTGAGTTAAACACATTGGGCCGAACCCATAGTCAGCCTTGGCGTGAAGGACTTCGGCGCCTCCTCCTGTGTGTTCTTCTATTGCTGGCAGATAGGCCCGCTCTCCAAGCGGACGAGCCGCCTCCCGATGTCGAAGTGTTCGTGCGGAGTGGCTGTCCCCACTGTGAGGCGGCGAAAGAATTTCTCGATCACCTTCAACGCGAGCAGCCGTCCCTGCACATCGTCTTCCATGACCTGGCACAGGATCGCACTGCGCTGCAACGGCTGAGAGCGCTGGCCGATGCGCAGCGCATGACAACGGTCGGTGTGCCGACATTCCTGATTGGTGACAAGCTCATCGTCGGATTTCTGTCCGCGGAAACCACAGGAGCGGAGATCCGCGCCCACCTGGATACGCGTGCAGGGCGAGCCGCCGACGCACCGGAGAGCATCACCACGTCTTGGTTCGGCGAGCTTCGGGTCAGCGACCTGGGCCTTCCGCTGTTCACAATCATCATTGGGCTTCTGGACGGCTTCAACCCTTGCGCGATGTGGGTGCTCCTCTTTCTGTTGTCGCTGCTCGTCAATCTCCACGATCGGCGGAAGATGGCGCTGTTAGCCGGAGCGTTCGTCGTCGTCAGCGGGCTGGTGTATTTCGCCTTCATGGCGGCCTGGTTGAACATCTTTCTCCTGATCGGCGTTTCACGCGCCGTCCAAGTCGGATTGGGCGGCATTGCCCTCTTCATCGGAGCGGTCAACGTGAAGGATTTCTTTGCATGGCGTCGAGGCATCACACTGAGCATTCCCGAGTCCGCCAAACCTGGACTCTACGCCCGCGTCCGCGCCATACTTCAAGCGGAACAATTTACCGGTGCCTTGGCGGGCATTGTGATCCTGGCAGGCCTCGTCAACATGATCGAGCTGCTTTGTACCGCCGGCTTCCCGGCGCTGTACACCCAGATGCTGAGCCTGCAAGGCTTATCAATGTGGGAATACTATGGCTATCTCGGCCTCTATAACGTGGCCTACATCTTCGACGACAGTCTCATGGTCGCGATAGCCGTCATCACGTTGAGTCGCAGGAAGTTGCAGGAGCACGCGGGACAATGGCTGAAGCTCGGCAGCGGAGTCGTGATGGCCGGCTTGGGACT
>DATIGH010000190.1:0-5573 GCA_035454845.1 Nitrospira sp. | reverse complement strand
CACGTCGTCCCTATCCTCGCCCCCAAAAGGGTCCTGGGGCCAGCCGCATTAATGCCCGTTTCCCTTCAGGTTCAGGTACGATCGGTACGGTTTGATCGCAGGCGGCTCTTGCGATTGGCCCGAGCCATGCTCAAGCTCATTGCCGAGCCGTCGGCAGACATGAGTGTGTCATTCGTCGGTGATCGACGTATGCAACGGCTCAACCACCGGTTCCGGCACAAGGACCGCAGCACCGACGTCTTGGCGTTTGCCTTCCGCGAGGCAGACGCACCCCATCGTTTCAACTTGGCCGGCGCGCACCTCGGTGACGTCGTCATTGCGCTGCCGACCGCCCAACGCCAAGCGAAGGCGGCGGGCCATCCATTGGAAGAAGAGCTTGTGGTTTTGCTGATCCACGGCGTGCTGCACCTCTGCGGGTACGATCATGAACGAAGCAGGGACGAAGCGCTGCGCATGCGACGAAAAGAACGACTGATGCGCCGCCGCCTCGGGCCGATCGGCCGGTTCGTACGCCCGCGTAAGCGTTCCGGGCCGAGAAGAAGAGAGGCATAGCGCATGGGATGGATGCAGCGACTCAGCGAGGGACTCACCAAGACCCGTTCCGCGATGCGCGGTTCTCTCGACCGCCTGTTAGGACGGGCGGTGGACCCCGCCTTGCTCGAAGAATTCGAAGGTGCCCTTATCTCCTCCGACCTTGGAGTTCCGGTGGCCGAGCGCGTCATCACACAGCTCAAAGAGGCGTTGAAAGGCACCGACGCATCGCAAGCCGCTCACGTGCAAGACACCCTGCGGAATACGTTGCTCGAGGTCCTCGCCCCGGCGTCCGGTCCCACCTTCGAGGAGCTGATCGCCCAAGGACCCAAACCCTTTGTCGTGCTTGTGGTGGGAGTGAATGGTGTTGGCAAAACGACCAGCATGGCGAAGCTTGCCCAGCGGCTCGCGCAAGGCAAACACGTGCCGCTCCTGGTGGCCGCCGATACCTTTCGCGCTGCCGCTATCGAGCAGCTACAAGTATGGGCCGACCGCATCGGTGTTGAAGTCATCCGCCATCGCCATGGAAGCGATCCGGCTGCCGTGGCCTATGACGGGATCGCGGCCGCCAAGGCGAGGCAGGCCGACGTGGTGTTGATCGATACAGCCGGGCGTCTCCATACAAAGTCCAACTTGATGGAGGAGCTTCGAAAAGTCACGCGGGTCGTCGGACAGGCGTTGCCCGGTGCTCCGCACGAAGTGTTGCTGGTCCTGGATGCCACGGTCGGGCAAAACGCCTTGGCTCAAGCGCGCCAGTTCCGCGAGATAGTGGGAGTCACGGGTCTTGCGCTCACGAAACTGGACGGTACGGCCAAGGGAGGCATTGTCGTGGCGATCGCGGAAGAGTTGAAATTACCCGTGCGGTTAATCGGTGTGGGAGAAGGGGTCGAGGATCTGCAGGACTTCCAGCCGCGGGCCTTCGTCAATGCTCTCTTGGGGCTGTCAGCCGAATAGGTGCCTTACGCATTTCCACTGTTTTGCTTCTCAACCTCTCCCACCCATGATAGGCTCCGGCTGTGGCAAGCTGCTGTATTCCTGAGACATTTTGCTGAGCGCTGACGATGGTCAAAATCCTGGTCATTGACGACGATCGGATGAATTGCGATCTCCTGCAGGCCGTCTTGGCCCGTCATGGGTATGACGTCCATTCGGCAACCAGCGGGGCTGAAGGGCTGAATCTTTTCCGGCAACATAAGCCCCGCGTCACGATTCTCGACCTTCGTATGCCGGAAATGGATGGACTGACGGTGCTCAAGGACATTCGGGCGATGGATCCGCATGCGCCGGTCATCATCTTGGGGGGCGGCGCGTCCGAAGCTCAGGAAAACCAAGCCCGCGCATTGCGCGTGACCGACTTCGTCCGCAAAGGGTTGTCGCTGGATGTGCTCGTCGAAGGCGTCAATCGGGTCGTCCAACAGCCGGCAAGAAAACCGGATGGAGCCAGCGGGCAGGCAGCTTCCGCTGCGGACACAGGAGAAACAGTCTTGGTGGTCGACGACGAGCAACTGGTCCGCGATCTGCTGGTGCAGTTCTTGAGTCTCCGGGGGTATCGGGCTAGGGGCGTCAACGATGGCGCTCAGGCGCTCTCCATGGTGGAGCAGGTTCCGCCGGACCTGATCCTCCTGGATTTGATGCTGCCAGGCATGAGCGGCGTCGAAGTGCTTCGGCGATTGCGGGAGAGGAATTACAACGGCGTCGTCATCATCGTGACCGGCAGTTCCGACGAAGAATTGCTGGAAGAAGCCTGGTCGCTGCGTCCTCAAGAAGTCATCAGCAAACCTATCGATCTCGAGAAATTGCTCGCCATCATCCAGCTTGTGCTCGTATGCCGTGAATGTTAAAACCCCTTGATGGGCTATATCGATAGGGGTTCAGCGATCGGCTGTGCGCTCTTGCTTCTCTGCATGCTCCTGCCACTTTCAGCGCCAGCTTCAGTCGTAGTTTCCGACGCCTCGAATTCAATCCTCCGCCATGACCTGTTTGTGCAGATCGATCCCGACCGGCATGCCCTCGTGGCGAGTGACCGCCTCACGATCGACGTGGGACAGGGGCATGCAGTCCGGCTCTCCCTGGCCCCGACACTTCACCTGGAGCGTGTGATGCGTTCCATCTCCTCCGCATCGATGGAGGACGCCGGTCGCGAGGTTCCGTTTGAAATTGATCATCCGGAGACTCCCGGGTCGCCTCAGCACATCACGCTTCCTTCCGCCTCGGTGAGCAAGGGCACGATGACCCTGACCGCATACTACCGCGGGGAAATCAATGACCCGCCGAAGGAGCCCCGGCATCTGCGCTTTGTCACGCCGAGCGAGACGGCCGGGCACATCGGTCCGGAGGGACTGTATCTCAGCAGTGAAACGCAGTGGTACTTGGACATACCTGACTCGCTCAGCGAGTATCGCCTTCGCGTGGCCCTCCCTGCCGGATGGACGGCCGTGACGCAGGGCAAAATGCGAAGCTCGGGCCCTTGTCCTCCGGCGTTGTGCGCCAAGGGAGATTGGATCCTCACCGAATGGGAACCGATCAAACCGACAGAGGCCCTGACGCTGGTTGCAAACCGGTTCGTGGCCACAACGCGGGACTGGTTGTCGCCAGAGGGGCAACAGGTCCAACTGGGCGCGTATCTTCTGCCCGACAACGCGCAGTTGGCGGATGAGTACCTGGACGCGACCGCTCGTTATCTCGAGACCTACATCGCGCTGCTGGGTCCCTATCCGTTTGACGCATTCGCAGTCGTGGAAAACTTTTTTGCCAGTGGGCTCGGCTTGCCCTCGTTTACGCTGCTCGGAAGCGGTGTGATCAAGCGACATTACGTTCAGCCTTATGCCTTGGGTCATGAAATCGTGCATTCGTGGATCGGGAACTCGGTATTCAACCGCATGGACCAGGGCAATTGGGTGGAAGGGCTCACGACGTACCTGGCCAACTACTATTGGCATGAGTGGTCGGGCGATCGTGAGCAAGCACGGGATCAACGACGGCTGATGCTGCGCGGATATAATCTTCACGTGCCTCCCGAGCGCGATTATCCGCTCAGACAATTCACTCAGAAACACGATGAACGCGACAACGCCATCGGCTACCAAAAATCGGCCATGGTCTTTCATCTCCTCCGGCAAGAGATCGGCGATGAGCCGTTTTGGCAGTCGCTCAAACAACTCGTCGTCCGATATCGAGGCCATCGGGCCGGCTGGCAAGATCTCGAGCGCGTCTTTAGCGAGACGTCGGGAACGGATCTTCGCTGGTTCTTCGCGCAATGGGTGGAACGAAGCGGCGCTCCCAAGGTGAGCGTGAAAGAAGTGGCTGCTCGTCCTCTCCCCGAAGGGAAGTTCCAGCTGGAAGCCCACGTGGTCCAAGCCCATGAAATCTTTCGCTTGCCTCTGCCGCTTCGCGTTCGGATGTCGGACGGTAGCGAGGAGATGGTGGTGTCGCGGCTTAAAGACGCCGAGACGGTGGTCACAAGCCTTCTTCCCCGCAGGCCGCTGTCGATCGAGATCGACCCCGGAGCGAACGTGATGCGTCGGATCGCACGGGCGGATCTGCCGCCGGTCTTGAACCACTATGTAACGGACGAGCATCGTGCGGTGGTGACGGCCTTTGCGGACACAGCGAAAGCCGTCCACCCCTTTCAGGATGTTGTCAAGCGGATCGAGGCTCAAGAGAGCCAGAAGCCGGTCTCGGAACGGACGGCTATCATTCCCCTTGCTCATGACGTGCTGTTGCCGCCAGAAGGTTCGGTGTTAGTATTGGCAACCCCGGCTTTCCGAGCGGCTCTTCAGCCGGTGTTGGAGTCGCACTGCGGCCGGCAGGTCCATCTGCGCGAGGGAGGCGTGACCATTGAGGGAAGGCCGTATGACGGCCCTGGAATTGCGGCGCTGGTCAGTTGTCACCGGCGGGATCATCCAGGCAGCGTGGTGACATGGCTCTATGCCGTTTCCCCCTCGGCTGGGAGCACGGTGGCCCGGCTCTTATTCTTTTACGGGTGGAGCAGCGTCGTGGTCTTTCAGGATAGCAAGGTGATCGCACGCAACGAATGGAAGGCGCCGGAGGCTTCCATGGAGGTATCGATCGATGGGGCTGTGTCCGACCGTTAAGGCTGTGCTGATCGTGGCGGTGACGGCGTTTGCCTGTTGTTTCCAGCCGGGGTATGCCGGTGGACCACCAGCCTCGGCGCTGTCGGCTGAGGGAAAGGCCGAGCGCCACTTGAAGAACATCCGCCAGCTGACGTTTGGCCGTCAAAACGCCGAGGCGTATTTTTCATTCGACGGCACCAAATTGATTTTTCAGTCGACGAACAACTGGACGAAAGATTCATTCGCCGCCACCCTCACGCCTGCCGAGCAAGGTCTCGGCTGCTACCAGATGTACGTCATGGATCTCGAGAGTGGAAGCATTCGTTTGGTGAGCACCGGGACCGGTGCGACGACGTGCGGCTATTTTTTCCCCGGAGACCGTCGGGTGCTCTATTCATCGACTTTTGCGGCAGGACCCAACTGTCCCCCGAAACCCAAACGCGATGGAGCCTACCGCTGGGCACTCGACGATTATGATCTCTATGCGGTTCGCATCGACGGGCAGGAAATGCAGCGACTCACGTCAACGCCCGGGTACGATGCCGAGGCGACAGTTTCGCCAGACGGAAAAACGATTGTCTGGACCTCGGTTAAGGACGGCGACCTCGAATTGTACGCCATGAATCTGGACGGGACGAAACCTCGCCGGCTGACGGAGGAAGTGGGATACGATGGCGGAGCGTTTTTCTCGCCGGACAGCAAACGCATTGTCTACCGCGCCTCTCACCCGAACGATCCAGCGGAGATCGCCCGATACAAGGAATTACTTCGTCAAGGGTTGGTTGAACCTGGCCAGCTGGAGATTTTCGTGATGAACGCGGATGGAAGCGGAAAACGCCAGATCACGGCGAATGGAGCCTCAAATTTCGCCCCCTTCTTTCATCCGGACGGCAAACGGATCATTTTTTCCTCCAACGTCGAGACGAAAGGGGAGGGCGGCCGCCCGAGTTTTCATCTCTATCTAATCGG
>DATIGH010000189.1:0-6851 GCA_035454845.1 Nitrospira sp. | reverse complement strand
ACCCTGCACGATCTCGACGAGTTGCATCACAGGGGCGGGATTCATGAAATGCAAACCGATCACTCGATCCGGCCGGCCGGAAGCGGCCGCTAATTTGGCGATTGAAATCGATGATGTGTTGCTGGCGAGAATCGCGTGCGGTTGGCAGGTTCGGTGCAAATCACCGAAGAGCGCCTGCTTGCGTGCGAGGTCTTCGGGAATCGCTTCAATGACCAACTGCGCCTCGTGCAATCGGTCCATTTTGGCGATGGGATGGATGAGCGCCAACACATCTGCGGTCTTCCGCTGCGTGACATTGCCGCGCTCAGCGGCTCGATCCAGTCCGGCACGGATTTTGGAAATGGCCTGGGCTAACAACGGCTCGGCGACGTCCACGAGCAAAACCTGATACCCGGCTGTCGCGCAGACCTGCCCGATCCCTCGCCCCATCTGGCCAGCGCCCACGACGCCGATCGTCTTGATATCGTCGAGCTGCATGGCACCCCCGCAATCAGTCCGGGCTACCGCTCTACGACCATCGCCAACGCTTCTCCGCCGCCGATACAGAGGCTGGCCAATCCCCGCCTTGCGCCCCGTGCTTCCATGGCATGGAGCAGCGTCGTGAGGATGCGGGCACCGGTAGCGCCGATAGGATGCCCTAACGCAACCGCCCCGCCGTTCACATTCACCTTTTTGGGGTCGAGGCCCAACTCGCGGTTGATGGCCAGGGATACGGCCGAGAAGGCTTCGTTGATTTCGAACAGATCGATGTCTCCGATCGTCAAGCCTGTTTTCTTGAGCACGAGCTTGATCGCCTCAATCGGCGCAATGGTGAACCACTCGGGCGCTAACGCGGCTCCGGCATAACCGACGATGCGTGCCATCGGGGCCAGTCCGAGACGCGCCGCCTCTGCCTCCGGCATGACGATCAGGGCCGCGGCTCCATCATTACAGGACGGGGAATTGCCCACGGTCAGAATGCCGTTCTCCTGAAACGCCGGCTTCAGATCGCGCATCTTGCGGAGATCCACCCGATTGGGTTCTTCGTCCTCCACGACCGCCGTGGCTGCGCCTTTGCGCTGCGGCACCTCGACCGGCACGATTTCGTGTTTGAAGGCGCCCGTGGCCATGGCTTCACGCGCGCGCCGATAACTCTCCAGCGCAAAGTCGTCGACTTCCTCTCGTGTCAGCCGGTATTTTCCCGCGCACAACTCCCCGCCATCGCCCATGTGAAAGTTGTTGTAGACGTCCCACAGCCCGTCCTTGAGGAGACTATCCACTACCTCCCCGTGGCCCAACCGGTAGCCCTGACGCGCCTTCTCGAGGAGGTATGGAGCGCGTGTCATATTCTCCATGCCGCCGGCCACGATAATCTTGGCCTCTTCGAGGGCGATCGCTTGGGCGGCCATGATGACGGTTTGGATGCTCGAGCCGCAGACTTTGTTGACGGTCACGGCGCCGACCGACCGTGGAATTCCCGCCCCAATCGAAGCTTGTCTCGCCGGGGCCTGGCCGAGGCCCGCGCTCAGCACGCAGCCCATGTACACGACGTTCACCTGTTCCGGAGACAGGCCAACCCGCTGTAGCGCTCCGGCAATCGCAAGGCTTCCCAACTTCGTTGCCGCAATGGGGCTAAACACCCCGTTGAAACTCCCCATGGGGGTTCGCACCGCACTGACGATGACGGCACGCATTGCGTCGTTCACGAGATTTGCTCCCAATGACTTTGCTCAAGATAGTGTTTCACTTTGGCCATGAACTGATCCGCTGTTGCGCCGTCGATCACCCGGTGGTCAAACGAGAGGCTCAGGTATGCCATCGGTCTGATCGCAATCGCCTCATTGATCACAACGGCGCGCTTCTGAACAGCGCCCACTCCGAGGATCGCAATTTGAGGCTGATGGATAATGGGAGTGCTGAATAGGCTGCCAAAGCCGCCATGGTTCGTGATCGTGAATGTTCCTCCCTGCACTTCATCCGGGCTGAGTTTCTTGGACCTCGCACGATCGGCCAGATCGGCGATTTCTTTCGCCAGCTGGGCAAGTCCCTTTCGATCGGCATGACGTACCACCGGGACGAGCAGCCCCTCTTCCAGCGCAGTGGCAATCCCGATATGCAGGTCTTTCTTGATGACGATGCCCTGATCTCCCCAAGCCGAATTGACAATTGGAAAATCCCGCATGGCGCGCGTCACGGCTCTAACGACGAACGGCAGATACGTCAAGTTTCGACCTGCACGGTAGGCGGCGATGCCGGAAAAGTCCGCTTCGAAGAAGGTGCTGACATGCGCGGACGTCTGTCGGCTTTTCAGCATGCGGTCGGCGATGGTCTTGCGCATCTGCGTGAGGGGCCGAATCTCCTCCCCCATGGAGGCTTCCCCGCCTGTCACAGGCGCTTTGCCGGCATCTGCGCTCCGCGCGACGAATTCGAGCACATCCTTCTTGGTCACCCGCCCGCCAGCCCCAGTCCCTCGCACCTGAGTGAGATCCACTCCATGTTCCCTCGCCAACTGCCGCACGGCGGGAGAATGATGTTCCTCGCCCGGGGTGGCCGGTTCGAGCTGGCGAACCACGACTCCACCAACGCGGTTGACCACTTCCGACGGTGGTGCACTGTCGATGCGCGCCAAGAGGGTTCCGACGGCAACCGTTTCACCCTCTTTCACCAGGATCTGGTTCAGCACCCCGCTTGCAGGTGAAGGGACTTCCAAGTCCACCTTTTCTGTTTCGACTTCCAACAGCGATTGGTCTTTTTCAATCGCTCCGCCGAGGGGAATAAGCCACTTCACGACGGTTCCCTCCGCGATGCTTTCGCCGAGTTGAGGCATGATGATGTCAGTCGCCACGATCACACCATGAGTATTCAATATGCTGCCAGGGTCCGCGCCGCAGCTACCACGTCAGCCGTCTTCGGCAGAAAGAACTCCTCCAGCGGCGTGCTGAAGGGCACCGGCGTATCCGGCGCGGCGATGCGCATAATGGGGCCATCCAAACTGTCGAAACATTCTTCCGCCAAGAGTGCGGCGACCTCGGCGCCGACGCCACCCGTCTTATTGTCCTCGTGCAGGACGATGGCCTTGCTCGTCTTGCGCACCGACTCGTAAATTGCCTCCTTGTCGAGCGGCGCCAGCGTCCGCAAATCCACGACTTCCAGATCAATGCCGTCCTTGGCAAGCATTTGCGCCGCTTCCAGAGCCAGATGCACCATGGCGCCGTAGGTGATCACCGAAATATCATTGCCGGGTCGCTTCACGTCGGCTTTGCCGATCGGGACGATGAAATCGTCTTTGGGCAGCGTCGCCTTGATCCGCCGGTAGAGAAATTTATGCTCGAAGTAAATGACCGGGTTCGGGTCACGGATCGCCGCCTTGAGCAGACCCTTCGCGTCATAGGGGGTGGATGGAGCGACCAGCTTGAGACCCGGCGAGTGAAAGAACCAACCTTCCGGGCACTCCGAATGAAAGGGCCCTCCGTGGACGCCGCCGCCGAACGGTGCACGGATGACCATCGGCACTGCAGCTCCCCACCGGTAATAATTCTTCGCTGCGACCTCGGTGATTTGATCGAAGGCGCACGAAATGAAGTCCGCAAACTGCATCTCGACGACCGGACGTAACCCCATCATCGCTGCGCCAATCGCCGCACCGACAAAGCCGGATTCCGCCAACGGGGTATCAAGGATCCTCCATTCGCCATATTTGTCGAGAAATCCTTCGGTAATCTTGAACGCGCCGCCGTAGAACCCGATATCTTCTCCCAGCAGGAACACCCGCTCATCCCGGGTCATCTCCTCATCAAGCGCTTGTGAAATGGCCTCCAAGTACGTGACCTCTCCGGTCGCAGGCGATGTTGCAGTGGTCATGCGGCACTCCTTGACTGGACGGTTGGGTGACAGACATCGGCTTCTGTGGCGAAGACGCCTTCCAAGGCTTCCGGTCCTTCGGGCAGCGGACTCTTCTCGGCGAATTCAAGGCCGGCTTCCACTTCTTTCTTCGCGCGCTCTCCGACCTCCTGGAAATATGTTTCATCGCCATAACCCAGTTCCATGAGCAGGCGCTCTGCCGTGAGGATCGGGTCCCGTTTCTTCCATTCTTCCAGCAGTTCTCGCGGGACGTATTTGGCCGGATCGTGCTCCGAGTGGCCGTGCATGCGCATGGTTTTGAACTCGAGGAAGGTGGGCCCCCCACCGGCGCGAGCGTGCTTGATCCCACGTTTGGCCGCCAGATACACGGCTGCCACGTCATTTCCATCGACGATCTCCCCGGGCATGCCATAGGCTTTGGCCCGCTCCACGACATCGGAGATGGCCATCTGATAACGGATCGGCGTCGAGTAGGCGTATTGATTGTTGTTGCAGAAGAACACCACGGGAAGCTTGCGCACGGCCGCAAAGTTCATGGCCTCGTGGAAATCTCCCCGGCTGGTTCCACCGTCGCCCGTTCCCGCAAATACGATGCGCGATTCTCCTCTGATCTTGAAGGCCAACGCCGCGCCGGCCGCAACCGGCAAATTATCGGCCAGATGACTGACAAAACCGATGATCCCGCGTTTGAGGTCACCCATGTGCACATTGCCGTCTTTGCCTTTGGTCGGGCCGGTCCGCTTGCCCAAGTACTGCGCAAGGACTTCGCCAGGCGTGATGCCCCGGATGAGGAAGGCTCCCATATCACGGTGGAAGGGGGCGATGACATCGTCACGTTCGAGTGCGGATGCGTAGCCCACCGCGATGGCCTCCATGCCGTGGCTGGTGTAGCAGCCGCCGACGATTCGCCCCTGGCGATAGAGCGCCGTAATGCGGTCCTCCACGGCCCTCGTGAGCCGGAGGTAGTAGTACATGTGGAGCAGGTCGCCTCGTTTGATTTCGCTGGTGACGTCTGCCAGGTCCATGAAGTACCTCCTCGCAGAGTAGTGGGCGTCAGAGCTCGGGCATGTCTTTCCATGACAGCAGCGGTTTGTTGTCCAGGCACAGCGGACACTGCGCCGGTTCCCACTGCGGCATATCCAGGTCTGTGGCGTAGTAAAACGGATATTGTGCGATCAAGTCGTTCAGCAGGGGGAATTGACCACTGTCGCGCCTGGCAAATACCATCATCCCGATCAGGCGGCCCCCATTGTCGGTAATGACCTTTCCCAGTTTGCTCACGCAATTGCCGCGCGTGGTGACGTCATTGAGCGCAAGCACCCGGTCCTCCGGCGCAACGGCTCCAACGGTAATCTCGGTGCCGATCCTTCCCGTCTCGCAACTATACGGAGTCAATGTGACGCGTAGAGGCGTCGTCTCGCGAAGAAGATCTGCCACGCCCTGAGCCAACCGCTGCGCCGCCGAGGCCGTTGCCAGCACTCCTGTTACGGCTTCGTGAGGAAACGTGCGTCTGATCCAGTCCGCCATATCGTCAACGATGCGTTTGATCAAATCGGGAAAACGAGCAATGGATTCAAATCTCAGGTAGGTGGCGGTGTGGTGACCCGACACGACTTCGACATGCGTGTCGAAAAAGACGGAGCGAGCCGAACGCAAAATATGCAGGATGTCCCCTTGGGTCAGCCTGGCATGAGGTCCTGCTCGAATGATGGTTTTGAGCCTGGCATCGATCTCTGAGCTTGCGTAGAGGGCTCGATGACGTTGTGCCAGCTCTTCGAGAGCCTGTTCCATCGTCATCGTCGTCATGATGCCTCCTGGCTGCCCGGGCCAATGACCTGCGTCCTCAGTACGCCGATCGGCTGAATTTCCAACTCCACGACGTCGCCCGGCTTCAAGTAACGGTCCAACTCCAAGCCGCACCCCCCACCCACGGTTCCCGAGCCGAACACATCACCGGGGTAGATCGTTTCTCCTCGCGACACATGAGCAATCATTTGGGGGAACGACCAATGGATGGTCCCGAAGCGTCCTTGGGACCATTCCTCTCCGTTCACTCTGGCGATCATCGTCATGGCACCGAGATCGGCAATTTCCTCCGCAGTGATGAGACAAGGTCCGAGCGCTGTGGCGAAGTCCTTTCCTTTTGCCGGTCCGAGGCGGCAGGCCATTTCCTGAAACTGAATGTCGCGCGCGCTGAAATCGTTCATGATTGTATAGCCGGCGATATAGTCCCCGGCTTGGCGTTCCGGAATGTCTCGTCCCTGTCGCCCGATGATGCAGGCAAGTTCCAATTCGTAGTCCAGTTTTGTCGTGTCGAGCGGCCACGGCAATGCCTCATCCGGTCCGATAATGGTGCGATGGTTCCCTTTGTAAAACACCGGAAACTTGTACCACTCAGGGGGGATGGGTTGACCCCGCTTTTTCGACGTTGCCGCAATGTGGTTTTCAAAAGCGATAAAGTCCCGGAGAGAAGTTGGATTCGGTAGCGGCGCGGAGAGCTTCACGGCATTGAGCGGATGAACAATCGTTTCCGTCCCTGGGCCTCGGACTGAAGAACCGATGGCGATCACATAATCCAGCGCTCGTCGCGCCACCGCCATGGTCGACGGCCCTCCTTCGAGGAAGGTCAACATGGTCGAGGGCACCTGGGCATCGGCCAACCGGCGGGGCTGCGTCTCCCCTTGATCGGACAACCATCGGACATAGGCCAGGTTCAGGTCCACCACGTGCTGGCCGTGCAACGCGCCCACGCGGGAAAAAACGCCCAATGGCGTGCCGATCTGGAACGTCACCAGTTTCATCGTCTGCTCCAGCTCAACGCATAGTCCTTAATTTCCATCGCATCCATCTCTTTCTGCACCGTGAATGGGCGCTTGGATTCGACCATGATGGCGACTTCGGTTGTATGCGTCTTGTTCTTGCTGGATTCCACCGCATTGGGTTGCGGTCCGTGATGGATGCCTTGTGGATGTAGCGTCAACATGCCCGGCTGAATACCGGCACGGCTGAAA
>DATIGH010000188.1:0-12033 GCA_035454845.1 Nitrospira sp. | reverse complement strand
GACTGATCTCTGAACGACCGTGAGAAGGTCGTTGCGAAGAATGGGCCTTTCTCGCTGGCATTCTGCCAGATCGTTGCTTTGATGTTGCCGCACCGCACCGTGTGAGTGGGTTTTTTGTTGGTAGCCATCTTTTTCCTCCTTTGTTTGAAATGAAGTTGGCTCTCTCACGAGAAGAGGAGAGCCAATGCACATTTCAAGGAGGAACCGAAGTTACGCCGTTGCCGGCGGGCCGGAGAGACTAAGCAGCGAGAGTGACAGTGCAGCTGGCGCGAGCGGTGCGCCTCGCAGTTGTTAGCCGGTCGGCCTATGCTACCAACCCTAAAAAAGCTAACGCCCTCGCTTTAAATGCACCACCACTGCTGAGGAAAATCAATGTGATGACTCTTCGGAACCGTCCAATGAGTAATAGGCATTTACAACGCGTTACAGTCTGCGTGTCCGCTGTGCACCTACCCTTTTGAGATCTACCGGATTAACAATGTGATGCAGACTCTGGCCTCTCATAACAAGGTACTGATTGCACAAAACGAACGTTGGCTATGCCACGATATACCGCCGCCATATAGACGACGCGACCCTCTCAGCTAAATTGGGCTCCTCCAGCCATTGAGTTACTAAGATACTTTCTGAATATTTTTTCGCGTCACAAGACGCTAAACTCCCAGGAGAGAGCGCTCCATTTTTGAAGAGCTGCTGTCTGGGCGAGAGTCCCTTCTCAAGGAGACTGTGATAGTTGACAAAAATGGGATTGTATAAAACTATCAAGGACGTTTTGTCCGTTGTGGGATTGCGGAAGCGATTGGCCGAAGTCGAGGCGGCATATGCCAGGCTGACTGACGAGAATGCGCAGTTGAGAGAGGAACTATCCAACCTGCAAAAACAGCAACAGACACCAGAGATGCACTATCAGGATAATGTGTACTGGAGACGCATTGTTGAAAATCGGACTGAAGGGCCGTTTTGTCCCAAGTGCTTCGAAGATCATAAAAAGACGATAGGCATGAGCGACTATTCGACCTGGTTTGCGTGGATTTGCCCAGTCTGTCAATGCATTATTAGGAAACCAGGAGGCTATGGCCAGGAGGTAGGAGAAGAGTCCATCGAACCTGATCGGACACCGTAGTTCTGTCAGCCCAATGTCAGGCAAAATGACATGGCCCGGTAAGACACCGCCTCCCTCACGGCTTGACGGGACAAATTATCGCCAATGCCCTTCCTGCCCGATAGGGTCTTTCATAAAAACGTTACAGCCTTCACGATCGCCTCAGGACCAGCGGATCGCCGATGCCTCACCATCCATTTGGCCCAGAGGAGTGCTTGGCCTCTTCTGTAGCTCTAAGAATTACCTCCTTGGGGTTATTGAACAGCGCGTCTATGCAGCCCATAAATGATCACGATCGGCAGAACCTAACAAGAAAATCACCGTTTCACATCACACCCGCTACTTCCTTGTAATTTTGAGAGAAGGTGCCTCTGTGACAGCTTTTTTATCACCTTAAAAAGGTCCTGCTTAAAGCTAGGAGCAAGTTTACACGTAGGGTAGTCTATGAGAAGCGATCAGCCGCTCTCACCCCGGTTCAATATTCCCCTGGTCCTATTGATCGTGTACCTCACGGTTTCCGCATGTGCTCACGTTCAACCTGCGTCGGACAGGGACAACAATTTTCGCGCCGAATACGTCGAAGCTGCGAAAGAACTCCGCAAATCAGCCGAAGCAGGAGACGCATCCGCTCAAAACGCACTCGGCCTGCTGTACTACGAAGGCAAGGGTGTACCCCAGAGCTATAGGCAAGCGAAGGAGTGGTTTGAAAAGGCCGCGAAGAAGGGACGCGCAAAAGCCCAAGTCAACCTCGGCACGTTGTATCTCTCTGGACAAGGGGCTCCGCAAAGCGCTGAGATGGCCTTGTTCTGGTTTAGTCGGGCGGCAGAGCAAGGAGATGCTCTCGCTTTTGCGAAGCTTGGACTCATGTCTGTACGGGGGCAAGGAGTATCCCAGGACTTAATGGCAATGGCGGAGGAACCAGGTGGATCCCCTGAATCGGCGACAGTGGCCAGTAAGCCCCCTGAACCCGTGAAAGAAGTCAACGCGTCCCCTGAACCGGCGACAATGGCCAGTAAGCTCGCTGAACCGGTGAAGGCACGCCTCACGTCCCCTGAACCAGCGACAATGGCCAGTAAGTCCCCTGAACCCGTGAAGGCACGCCGCACATCCCCTGAACCAGTGAGAGTGGGCAGTAAGCCCCCGCAGCCCGTGAAAGCACGCAGCACGTCCCATGAGCGAGCAGAAGAGCTCAGCACATTCGCTGGAGAAGGGAGCGCAACTGCGAATTACCTCCGCAAGTTAGCTGAAGCGGGGGACAGAGACGCGCAGAACCGACTCGGTCTGCTCTACTACGAAGGCAAGGGTGTACCCCAAAACTTTGAGCAAGCAAGGCTTTGGTTTAGAAAGGCCGCGAAACAGGGGCATGCGGGAGCGAAAGTCAACCTCGGAACGCTGTATTTCCTTGGACACGGGGTTTCGGAAAGCGACCAGGAGGCTTTGTTCTGGTTTCGCAACGCGGCAGAGCAAGGAGATGCTCTGGCTTTTGCGAAACTCGGGCGCATGTACGAACTGGGGCGAGGAGTATCTCAGGACTTAAGCCAAGCCCACATGTGGTACAACCTCTCCGCAGCACATGGGGAGAAGCGAGCAGCAGAGATTCGTGATGCACTTGCGAAACAGATGACCCCAGCCCAGATCGCCGCAGCCCAGCGGCTTGCAGTAGAGTGGAAGTCGAAAGACAGATCAGGCGTTATTTCGACAACAACAGGCGGATAGCCTCTGACGCAGCTTCAGAGACCAAAGCCTTGAACAGCGGCGGTCTTGAAGTTCGTAAGTTGTTGAGAAACTGGAGCCGGCGACCTGGATTGAACAGGCGACCTGCGGTTTACGAAACCGCTGCTCTACCAACTGAGCTACGCCGGCTTGAGCGAAGGAAGAGGGGTGTACCCTATCACGGGTTTTTCCCGCGCCTCAAGAGGAAAGAGGAAGATGAAGTCACCTCAGCTTGGCCAACGGCTGCAGCCTGATCATGGCCCCCTGTCCCGGTCCTGGCACACACAACGGCTGTTGTTCGTTGCCGAACCGTTCACGCGCCATTTTGGCGACCTGTCCTTTGGCGTAGGTGCACAGCTCTCCCGCGAGAACGGTCCCATCGCTGTCCATGTCTCCAGCGCCGCCCATGCCCTTCAGCAACTGATAGGCAAATAATCCATGCTGGCCCAGGTCGAAGTGGTGGGCGTCCTGCACACCCCGATTGCCAACCATCCACATAATGCGCTGTTTATCCTGTTCTTCCTGCGGCCATACGGGGGCGGCCTCGCTGGTGCCCTGCTCGCCAGGCGTATGCTCCAACGATAGATCGATCATCACGATCGCGCGCTGAGCTGGCAATTTGTTCAGTGCTTCCTGCAGTCGCCTGAGGGAATAGAGTCTGGATGGAGATGCCGCCGTGCCGTCGAATGGGATCACGGAGACGGCGCCGGTGGCCGAATCCACGAGGCCTCGGCCGGCGATGAACACATAGATTACGCTGGTTGTATCGGCCTGCCGCGGCAACCAGTCTTCGAACGTTTCTGCCAAATCGCTTTTGAGTGCCCGGCTGTCGAACAACCGGCGAATGCGCTCCAGTGGAATGCCTCCAAGGGCATGCCAATATTTGGCGACGACGTCGGCATCGTGCTGCGCGTACTTGACGCGTGGGATGCCGCTGTCGCGAAACTGCCCAATGCCGATGGCAATCCCGACGGCCTTCGGCTGCTTGAGTTTGCCCGACCCTTCTGGGAGTTGATCGACATCCACGGGCATAGCGAAGGCTTCCGGGGCATTGGCGGGTTTGAGCGCTACGAGAAATTTCTTCACCGACGGCAACCGCACGGTCGGTGATTTTGCCTGCAAGGCGAGCACCAACTCGGCTTGCGTCGCTTCCGCAACAGGACCCACCTTTCCATCTACCGAGAAGTGTTTGACATCGCCTGCCGGAATATCTCCGACGGACAACACGCCGGGGATCATCTCCACCAGCGCGGCGTTGCCACTCACAATGATTTCTACGCCGGCGGCTGCACCCGGGCCTTCATTCTTGACTTCAATCTCCACCGACACGTGTTCGCCCTCATGAAGAAGTTGGTTGCGGTTTTCATCGCGAATGATCGCGCGAAACATCAGCGTGGCCGGAAGCTCGTCTACGGCGCTCGGTGCCGTTACCGACGGGACGGGGACGGCAGCTGGAACCATAGGATCCATAGATTTGCCCGGTGCGATCGGCGAAGGCGGCGGCACCGTCCCCGGGGAGGAGGCACCAGCATGCCCGGCTCCGGCCGCCTGACGAATTTTCACCGACGTGCCCAGCTGCTCGGCCATGCCGTCGGTGGTTTTGGCAATCGCCTCTTTGACGATTTTCTCCAGGCCTTTGACCTCGCAAGAGGACTGCTGAATATCGACGTCGCCGGTGCCCATGGCTTGAAGCTTCTTGCTGAAGAGAACGGCGCCGTCGGCCGCCGTGTAGGCGAAGTCGAGCCCGATCGCCACCGTGGCAGTATGGCTTCTCGTGGCTTTTCGCGGGATGAACAGATCGATGTCGATGAGACCGACCGACACGTCTTCGTACCCGTCGATGGGAGTGTGGGCGGACCCAGGATCGGTCACGACCTTCTCGAAGACCCGGCCGGATTTACGTGTGATTGAGTCCGCAAGCTGCTGACCGAATGCCACAGTTTGGGGCTGACCGCAGGCGTCCTGATACGTGAGTTGAGCCGCGGCCACCGTGGGAGCCTGCCGCAATTGAACGGTCAACGGGAGGTAGTAGCCAATGTGGGCCCCGTCACGGTTGCCAAAGAGACCGCACCCGGCCAGCGAGAGGAACAAGAGGCCGACGCATGCCACTAGTGGCTGGCCGCGCCTCCACACGGCTATAAGATGTAACCGCACAAGCATCCTTATACCGAAATTACTCGACCCGACTCAACCGAGCCATTCGGCCCCTCCAATTGACAGGGTAGGTCCCCTCGGCTAGGGTGCGCGCATGTCGGCATCCAGCATGGAAAGCGCCCCTCGGATGACCTGGGCGAACGTAAGCCGGCTGATTCGGCTGCCCAGCCAGACAGGCACGTGGTTGCTGATGCTCCCCACGCTGTGGGCGCTCGTCCTCTCCTCGCAAGGAATTCCGCCTTGGCAATTACTTGTGATTTTTATCCTGGGTTCTTTTGTAATGCGGAGCGCAGGGGTGATCCTCAACGATCTGGCGGATCGATCCTTCGATCGTCAGGTCGCAAGAACGCGGCAGCGGCCGCTCGCCTCGGGCGACATGGCACCGGCGCATGCCTTGATCGTGTTGGCCGTGCTGCTGACACTGGCTGGGCTCCTCGTACTGCAGCTCAACGCCCTGACCATCATGTTGAGCCCCGCCGCCATTGCACTGGCCGCCTTGTATCCGTTTGCAAAGCGGGTCATCCACCTCCCGCAAGCGGTGCTGGGCATCGCATTTGGATGGGGAACGATTATGGCGTGGACAGCCTCCCGCGGCGTGATCGAGAACACCGCCTGGTTAACGTTTGCCGCCACGATCTGCTGGGCAATCGCCTACGACACGATTTATGCGCTCCAAGACATGGACGACGACCGGCGCATCGGCGTCAAGTCCTCCGCGCTGTATTTCGGATCCGCTGCCTGGCTCGCCGTGTGTAGTACTGGAGCCATGATGTTGCTCTTGCTCGGAATCGGCTCAGGAATGATGGGAATCGGTGCAATTACCTACGGCGTACTCGCGGCGGTGGGAGTATTTCTCGCAAAACAAGTCAACGAACTCAGAAACCCGATCTCACCCGAGCGAGCCTTCGAACTCTTTCAACAGCACGTGTGGATCGGAATGGCAATTCTGGTCGGATTGATTTTGGGATTTCTGTGAAGGAGCCGTGAAGCGTCACTCGTGAAGCGTGAATCGCAAGAAGATATTAATCCCCTTCCGATCTTTGCGAGCGACAAGCGACGAGAGACGAGCGACGAAGCTAACTTGCCGGTTTGACGGCCGGCGCCTCTTCGGTCTTGGGCGCCCGCAGGGTGCCCAGATAGGCGGTAACGGCCTTCGCGTCCGCGTCGCTCAAGCCCAGCGCCGGCATCCTCGTTTCCGCCTTCATGGCTTGCGGGTTTTTCACCCACCGATAGATCCATGTCCCGTTCAATCGAAAACCGGCGCGATCCAATGCCGGCCCAACCTTGCCGCCTTCACCCGCAAGGCTGTGACAACCGTTGCAACCGTACTTGTTCGAATAGAGCCTCTTGCCTAACTCCACGAGAGCCGCAGATTGATCCACCTTCACGGCTAAATCCGGTCTCGCAACACTACTACCCTTGCCTGGCCTGGTTGAAAAATAGGTCAGTGCGGCCTGAGCGGCGTCGAGTTCTTTCTTCGCCTGCGCCATCGAAGCCTGCTCCTTCGCATACGTGGACTCATCGACGTCGACGTCCTTTTTCAGCGCGGCGCTCTTCTTTTCCGCTTCTTCGTTCGCCCGTGTTTCGGCCGCTTCATAGGCCTGTTTGGCCTCATCGTACTTCGCCTGGGCTTTCTGAACGGCTTCGGACAGTTCTTTCTTTCGCTCTTCGACATTGAACTCCATCTTCATGCCGTGCAGGGAGCGAACATAGTCGACAATCGCCCAAATCTCGTCCTCTGCGAGCGTGTACTTGAACGTGGGCATGGTCGGCACGGCAAACTCGTCGTCGCCGATCTTGTCCCCGTCCGGGCTCGTATCCTTCATGTCGCGGGAAATCGTGTTGAAAATCTCTTCGTCCTTGAACGTGCTCATCTCCGACTTGTTGGACAAATCCTTCGGCTTCGGATCCGGCATCGACGACCAGTTGAAGCCTTCATTCTGTCGGCCGTTCTCGCCATGACAATGCATGCAGTAATGCGAGTACAATTCCTTGCCCCGTTTCTGCTGCTCGCTGGCACAGCCTCCGGCGACGAGAGCCCATGTTCCCACGAGGCCCAGCAGGGTGCCCATGACCCGTAGCGTTGCGGCCTTCATGCTGACTGCCCTTTCCTCAGTTTGCGGATCAACACGAACTGAAACGCCAACGCCAAGCCGGTGGCCAGCGCCGCATAGATGTAGCCCGAGTAGTCGGGAGGCGCTTCGGCGCGAAAATACCACCAGGAAGAGACCGCTTTCTGCGATCCCTTTTCCACGAGGTCTCCGGCCGCGTCCTTGCGACCATCCCACACCGCAAACGCGATATTGATGAATTCTCCGGGCTTCAGTTGCATATCTTCGTCGGGATGCTCAGTGGTCAACGCACGGGAGAAGATGACCTTCCACGTCCCGTTGACGTAGATCCCTTTAGCCGTGACGTCTTGGTGCGCTTGCGGCTTCAGCGTGCCGAAGCCCTTGGCACTCATGTCGACACCTTTGCCGTCCTTGTTCCGCCAGAACCAAATGTTCACGGGCCCGCCTTCCACCTGCGCCATGGGCTGTCCATGCGCAAAATGCGCTTTCTTGTCGCCGACCATGAACTCCAACGCGGCGGCATCGGCCGCATCCTCAGTCGGGTCCGCATATTCCAGCAGCACTGCGACATGCTGGCCGTCGTTCAACGCTCTTACTTTTAAATCCTTTACGGTCACTTCCTGGATGCGATTCTGCCAGTGCACTTGCGGAGACATCGGGAACTGGGCTTGGGGGGCGCTGGCCCAGGCGGCGGCATTCGGATCGTCGAGCGGGATCGGGTCCTTGGTCATGACGGCGCGGACGGCAACGCTCTCTTGTGCATGGGCGACGGGCAAGAGGCTCGAGGCCAGAGGCAGGAGCCCGATCAATGAAACCACCACTCCAAGTTGTTTGAATCGTTCAGGCCGTATCACCTTGTCCTCCTGCTCGCCTCTTGCTCCTCATCTCCGTGCTTTTCCTTCGCCTCGTCCCTCGCCTTTACCGAACCGATCACCCATCACTGTCTTCAACCCCTCGCCCCTAGCCTCTCGCCTCTAGCCTCACGAATTATTCCCACGTCCTGGGAGATTGATGGGCCCCATCGTACTCGCCCAAAATAATCTTCCAGATCCATTCATCGGGCAGTTCGACTTCCCACCGCGGCATCGCCGACTTCCACGGCATGCCTTCTATCGGTAATCCCACCCCGCCCTTCTTAATGCGCCAGAAGAGATAGCTTTCCTGCAGCATGGCGATGGTGGTTGGATCGGAGAAATTGGCCGGCGGCGGGTTGAAGCCGCGGGCCGCCGGACCCTTGCCGTCGAAACTCCCCCCGTGACAGGGCGAGCAGAAGGCGGCATAGAAACCTTTGCCCTGCATGATGTTCTCAGGCGTCTTGGAAACTGGGTTCGACAGGCCGGTGTACTCGCCGGGAGGCGCCGGATGGATCGTGCGGTTCTCCGCCGGTGGCGCATCACTGACCGCCGTGCTTCCGTACGTCTGCCAGCCGACCAGGAGCGGGAAGACGATCAGCACTGCATAGCGGGCCGTCTGCAGCGCGCCGATGTTTTCACCCGTCAGAAAACGTTGGATCGGTCCCCAGAAGGCGTCTTTTGACTCCCCGCTCATCGTAAAATAGATGACGATGCCTGCCAGCGTCAGCATGAGATACAGAAAGATGAGACTCGAGGGCAATGGCGCCGAGCCAGGAATGATCGGCACGACGAACTTCAATAGGAGATAGATGACGACCAGGAGAATGATGGGTTTGGTCAACGAGCCCATGGATGCCTCCTCAGCGTGCCTGTGCGACGGCGACCGGCCCTGGATCCTGCGCCTTGACCGGCGCCGGTGAAGTCTGTCCCGGCACTTCGAGCTCAGACGGACTGACGGAAATCGGCTCCCCGCTCATCTGCTGCAAAAACGCAATGACCGACAAGATCTCATTCCTGGTGAGCCCGATGGGGTTCTTGTTGATGTAGGGCATGCGGGCCGGATATTCCTTGGGCGGCCCTTCGTGCCGGTAATCCAAGTAAATATAGGCCTGCGGTTGCGTCAAACTTTCGTAGATGAACTCGCGGCTGAGCTTGGCGCCGATGCCTTTCAAATCAGGGCACCTCGCCGATTCGCTCGGGCCGATGGAATGGCAGAGTGCGCATTGCCCCTTGCTGAAAAAGATTTTCTGCCCGATCGCGGCCATGTCCGTCGGCGTCTTGACGGTGGCGATGTCGAATTTTTCTTCAGCAGGGGGCAGCGACGCCATCTGCGGCACCGCGAGCGCCACGAGAGAGAAGAGACCCAGGACGATGGCGACAAATCCGATGACGCGGGCGAACTGAGCCCGGATGAACAGCAGAATGACGATCCCTGTTCCGACGACCGTCAGACCGATCAGCTGCAGCTTGACAACTTCGTCCATATGCTTCCCTGCGCTCGCAAATTAGGAATTACAAATTTGGAATGAGTGGCATTACTCATTGCGCGCCGCTCCGGGTGCGCCTCCCGCCATCGCGGGCACGCCGTGCGGCAATTTGCCCTTCTCTCCTCCCCCATAACCGGCGGCCTTTCCCTTGTCCCCCATGGTCGCGACCCAGAAAATAAACGCCACGAGCATACAGAACAAGAACGTATTCAATGCCATGAACGCCGCGGCATAGCCTAACGCCGGCGAAAAGGCATATTGCGACGAATCGCGCATGACGCCGTAGATATGCCAATGGACGCGCGACGACGAGCGGGCATACCCCATGAGGGTCATGAGCAAGATCACCATCACTGCATTGAGCACCAGTGCATAGCCGGCGCGAGGCGGCATACGACCCCACACCATTTCGGTGGTTGTCTTGGCGCTTTTCAACAGAACCGCTGTGAGCGGCGTAATGGTCAGCATCACGAACAGCACGATCAACACTTGAGCGACAGAGAAATAGTTAATCCGGACGATGGCCGGCACGAAATAGCCCCATACACCTAATACAATCACAACAATAGCCGCCACGCCGAGCACACCAGCCATAAAGGCCCTGGCCACCTTGGCCCATGTTGCCGTTTCCCGTTTCCCGGCACGCCAATACATGATGAAGCTCATGAACGTGACGAGAATCATGAGGTTAGCGACCGTCATCTTAGCGGACATGACGCCGAAGACGCCGAGGAGCGGATGGTGTGTCCCACCCATCTTGCGGGCCTCTTCCAGACTGGCGACCAGTGAGTGCGGCGTCATCCAGACACCTAGACAGACCAATAAGATGATGAGCATCGCCATAATCGGCTTGCGATAGCTTACTTCGGAACCCGGAATCCGGTACGTGATTCCCAGCCAGAAATAGTAGTTCGCGCCGAGGAAGAGCACCCCGATTAGCATGGCCTGAAGAATGAAAAGCCAGGAGAGAAAGCCTCCCATCAGGGTAATCCCCATTTGCTGATTGTATTGATACACCTCTCGCATCAGCCAGTACCCCGCGAAGGGAAGCGGCAGCATGCCGAAGACGCCGATGAAGTTACCGACGTACCCCATCCAATCATAATGGTCTCGTTCTTCGGACGTTTCTGCAGCGAGGTAGCGGATACCGGCGTAAGCCCCGCACATAAATCCACCCAGCACGACGTTCGCAATCAATCGATGGATGTTTACCGGCCACCAGGTCGGATTCCAGGTCGCCGCCCAGGCCCGTTGAAGGTCCGTGCCTTCCGCAATTACCACGGGGCTTGCCTGAAACGTCGCCCAGGAGTTCGGCACGATCATGATGAAGAACGCGAACAAATTCAGCAGGAACCCCAGGAAGAGATGAAATTTCTTTTTGCCGCCGTCCTGCATGGCATCCCAGCCATACCAATAGAGGTAGAGCGTGGCGGTCTCGAGCAGGAAGAGAATGCAGTAGAAGACGAACGACGGAAAGAAGATATCCGTCAGGTAGTTCATCAGCTTGGGATAGAAGCCGATCAGCAGGAACAACAGAATGCCGCCGAAGAGCGCCGTCGTCGCGTAGGAGGACGTCAGCAGTTTGGTGAACTCTTTGGCCAGCTTGTCATATCGCTTTTCGCCGCTTTTCCAACCGACGATTTCGCAGACCCAGGCGAAAATCGGCACACCCAGGACGAAACCGGCGAGCAACAGATGTAACTGCGCGATGACCCAGACGATGTTTCGGCTGCCGATGCCAGGGATATCGCGATACTCGACCGGACCGGCCGCAGCGCCCTCCGCAGCAAATCCCAAGGAAGGCAACGCAAGACATCCCGCCGCAAGTACCCACACCCAGAGCCACCCGCTGTGTCCCCCAAGGGTCCGGAATATTCGATGAAGCTGTCCGCCCTCGTGTCGCATGGCACTCACCTCATCCGGTCAAGCCCGATGACTATTTCTTGGCAGCCGGAACCGTGGCTTCGCTGGCCGCCGCCTTCTTTTTCTTGCCTTTGTCCTTCTCGGCTTCGGCCTTCTGCTTTTCCAATGCGTCCACCTGTAGTTCTAACTGTGCGATGATCTTTTCATCTTTGTTCAAGGCTTCGATCGGTCTGAACGGTAGCTCGGCTTTGGCCTCCGGCTTCCTGCAACATTCGTGAGGATGAGGTGTCGTCACCGGCAGCGCGGCCCAAAACATAAACGAAAGCACCACGCCGCCGAGCGTCAGCGCCGTGAGCATCAGACCCTGATCCGCCGGCACCCGCATCATGTCCCATCGTTTCACAACGTTCTGATAACTATCCGAGAGGGGAGAGGCTGCTTGCGCCGTGCTTCGAATGATCCGGCCGACAAGAGAGACCCCGATGAGCAACAGCACAATCAGCACCACGAGAGACACACCGCCCCACAGGCTTAGCTCCAGTCCGATGCGTTCCGCGACCGGAAGACCATGGAACAGCTCAAGATCTAACAGCGAATGGGCCATGGAGATTGCCGCGGAGGTCACGGCCCCCACGATGAGCCAGAGAAGTGGAAGAAAGATGGCGCCGACAACCGCACATTTCCACCACAGGGTCAGCCCCAGTCCCTCGGGCGGCTCCTTGCGGAACTTCTCGAGAAAGTAGGTGCGACCGACCACGTTCAAGGCCCATATGTCGATGGGAATGGCG
>DATIGH010000187.1:0-15887 GCA_035454845.1 Nitrospira sp. | reverse complement strand
CTCGACGACTTCGACAAGATCAACCGTAAGGTTCCTCTGTTGGCCGACTTGAAACCGGGCGGACGATTTGCCGCGGCGGATCTGTACGCGGCAGGAGGCACGACGCTGGTGGCCAAGCGCCTGCTCGATGCCGGCCTTCTTCACGCCGATCAACCCACCGTTACGGGGCGGACGATCGGCGAAGAGGCGAAAGAAGCGGTGGAGACGGCGGGACAAAATGTATTACGACCCCTCGCCTATCCGATCAAAGCGACGGGTGGCCTGGTGATTCTCAAGGGCAACCTAGCGCCGGAGGGATGCGTTGTCAAAGTCGCAGGCCACTCGATGATGCACTTTCGAGGACCTGCCAAGGTCTACGACCGGGAAGAAGATGCGTTCGTCGCCGTGAAGGCTGGGCAGATCAAAGCCGGCGACGTCGTCGTCATTCGCTACGAAGGGCCATCCGGAGGTCCTGGCATGCGTGAAATGTTGGGAGTGACGGCTGCAATCGTGGGGGCCGGATTGGGCGACTCAGTCGCGCTCTTGACCGATGGCCGGTTCTCGGGAGCTACGCACGGACTCATGGCCGGGCATGTCGCCCCGGAGGCAGTCCGCGGCGGACCGATCGGCGCCGTCAAAAACGGCGACACGATCGTGTTCGACATCGCCAAGCGCCAATTGAACGTGGAATTGTCGGCGAAAGACATCAAGGCGCGACTCAAGAAGGTCAAGCGACCGGCGCCTCGCTACACGACCGGCGTGATGGCGAAGTATGCCAGACATGTGTCTTCGGCCTCCGAAGGCGCGGTCACGACATAGCAAGCCGGGCTCGAGCTTCTCACGCCGGCTTTTCCAGCCAGAGCGTGATCACCGCGGTGACGGCATCGTCGTAGCTGTACTTCTGCAGATACGGAAGTGTCGGCAATGCCCGGGCGATGTCCTCGCTGATACTGCACGTTTCGGCCTTCACCACAAACCCCGTCCCCTCAAACAACCGCTTCCATTCTGATTTCCTCAGCCGATTCACGTACGAGCTGCGGTTCCACCTCATCAGCATCCACAGCCATGCGGGATAGCGAAGACATTCAAACAGGCGCAAGGGGGACGCAGCCTGGTAACCGTAATAGGTGTGGTCACCCAGATCGATGTGCGCGACCATCCCGCCACCCGGCCGCAACAGCCGATAACATTCCATGACGGTGATCTCAGGGTAGCGGAGATGTTCGAAGGCCGTGTAGGACCAGATGTGGTCGAATTGCTGGGAGGCAAACGGCAGGCGTCTGCCATCATACAGCGTATAGTTGATATGCCTTTGAGCCGCCTCCTCGACTGTCACATACTCCGCCACATCGACGGCTGCGCAGCTCCTTGCGCCGGCTTTGAACGCCTCCTCCAGCACCTCGAGCGTATGTCCAGGTCCGATTTCGAGAATGTCCTTGCTGACGACGGTCTGGAACCGGCAATACAAGTCAAAGACCCGGCGGGCCATCGCGCGATCGGCGTTGAGACCGGTGCGATGACACCGGCTCGCCAGTTTGGCGACGGGAGGTATGCCCATCAGCAGATTTTGAAGGATTTCGAGCGGAACCGACATTGCACGATGAGGATCGTCTTCTTATCGCCCTTTCATCCGTCCACGCATTTCCGAAATCATGCCCTCGAGATCCGCTTCCGCCTTGGCCCGGTCGCTGATAAGCACGTCAAGATCATAGGGACGGGCGGGAGACGGCCCCACAGACTCTGTCGACGGTGTCGCCGGCGGCTTGGCCGCACGAGGGAATGTTGCCTCCCCCTGTGAGGGCTGCGACGGCGGCTGGGCTGAACGATCCGAAGCCGCATTCGTCGGTGGTGTGGATAGGGGTCGTGGTGGTGTCGTCGACGGGGGATGGTTGACGCCCTGTTCACGCATCCATTGCGCCGCCACGCTCGCCTTGAGAGAGAAACTGATGCTGGTGATGGGAAGGCCATCGGACGCCACGCGGGCAATGGCCGTGTTGACCGCAATCATGCGTCCTTCGCTGTCCAGAAGCGGACCGCCCGAGTTGCCTCGATTGAGCCCGGTTTCCGTCTGAAACACATGCTTGCCCTTTATCCCGTTGAAGTTGTCCATTTCGGCGCTGATCACGCCCGTCGTCAAGGTCCACAGGCCTCCTTGCTCCGGATGGCCGATGGCAACAACCCGATCGCCGATCCGCCCCTGGGCCGACTCATTCAAGGCCACGACCGGTAAGGGCGCCGGTGCGCCCTCCAGCTTGAGCAGTGCGAGATCCAACGGTCGAGAATAGGAGATTACGCTGGCGCGCAGCATCCGGGAGAGGTCAGTTCGATTGTCACCTGTGACGCGCGGAGGCTTCAAAAACACCGACAATCGCGGATAGGGTCTGCCGGTTCGTTCCTCAATGACGACGTGGGCGTTGGTCAAGACCAATCCCTCCGCCTGGATGATGGAGCCGGTTCCCCCGCTGCCGCTCTTGCCGCTGTCGGAATGGCCCATGACCATGACGACGGCCGGTGATGCCTGCTCATAGATGTCACGCGGCGTGAGCTCTCTCGCGTCGAGGCCACCGCTCCAGAGGAGAACGCTCGCGCACATCCCCGCCTGAATCCCTCTCATGCACACCTCCGTCTGTCGGCAACACGGCACCGCTACGAATGGCTTCTTCTGTTACACACTGGAGGACAGGACGTGTTGATAGCCAGAGGCAGTCGATCCAACTAGGTTCGCCGATAGAATTCACTGATCATCTGAACGACATAGGCCTGCTGGTCTTCCGTCAGTTCGGCATAGATGGGCAACGACAGCACTTCTTCCGCCGCACGTTCCGATACGGGGAACGATCCCTTCTGATGGCCGAGGTCATGGTAGCAATTCTGCAGATGCATAGGCAGGGGATAATACACTTCGGTGCCGACGCCCTTTTCCTTGAGGAAATTCCTCAGCTCATCCCGTTGCCGGACTCTCACCGTATATTGGTTGTACACATGAAAGTTTCCCGACGTGGTGACCGGCAACAGCACGCGATCGAGCAACTGGGCCTGCGCGAACAGCCGTTGATAGCGTTCCGCATTGCGCCGGCGGCCTTCCGTCCACTGATCGAGGTAATTCAACTTCACATGGAGCACCGCCGCCTGAAGGGCGTCCAGCCGGCTGTTGATGCCCACCGCTTCATGGAGATACCGTACCCGACTGCCATGCACGCGCAACATGGCCAGTGCGTCAGCCATGCCGTCGTCGTCGGTCGTCATCAACCCGCCATCCCCGAATCCGCCGAGATTTTTAGTCGGGAAAAAGCTGAAGCACCCGACATCGGCCAGCACACCGGCGCGCCGGCCCTCCCGTGCCGCTCCGATCGCCTGACAGGCGTCTTCGACGACGCGGATGCCACGCCGCCCGGCAATGTCGTTGATGGCCGCCATATCGGCACATTGACCAAACAGGTGCACAGGAATCACCGCCTTGCTGCGGGGCGTGATGGCGCGTTCGATCAGGTGAGGATCAATGTTGAAGGAGTCGGCCTCGATATCGACGAAGACAGGCTTGGCGCCGAGACGCGAGATTGCGCCGGCAGTGGCAAAGAAGGTAAACGGCACAGTGATCACTTCATCGCCCGCCTTCACTCCCAACGCCATCAAGGACAGGAGCAGCGCATCGCTTCCGGAGGCGCAACCGATCGCGTGACGGCTGCCGATGTATCGCGCGGTCGCTTTCTCGAACTCGGCCAGTCGGGGCCCCAGGACGAAACCCTGTTCGTCGCAAACCGTTTCCATCACGGCCAGGATCTCAGACTTGATACCTCGGTACTGCGCTTTCAAATCCAACAATGGAACAATCACGACGACTCCGTGGTTAGGGCGACACAGGGCTCAACGGCCGGGGCACGAGCTTGTTGCGTCGCTGTGAGAGGAACTTATCATACAGGGATTTGTATTGTTTGACCATTTCTTCAATATGGAATTCTTTCGGCAACGTGGATTTCGCGGCGGCCGCTTGGTGGGAAGCGAGCAGCAACGCCTCGACGCCCGCCGCAAGCCCGGCGACGTCGCCCGCCTCGTACAACCTGACGCGGTCCCCCTGCACGACCGCCTCTTCGACACCGCCGACTCTGGTCGCCACAATGGGCAACCCCGCCGATGCCGCTTCCAGCATCACTCGTGGAAGCCCCTCCCAGCGGGACGTCAGCAACAGCAGATCGAAGCACCTCATTGCACAATGAACATCACGCCGCCAGCCGGCCAGCCGCACCTTGTCTTCTAATCCATGCGCCTCAATCAGGGATTCAATTCGGGGACGCAGCACTCCGTCTCCGATGAGAACGAACCTGGCTCCCGGCATCCGAGTACAGACCAGCCTGGCCACCGCGATCACATCTTCCGGCGCCTTTTGAGGCTTGAGGCAGGCGACGGTCCCGATCAAAAGCTCGCCAGTGCCAATGCCCAGTTCCTCTCGGAGGCTTTGCCGCGCCTTTGGATCGAGCGGCCGAGAAAATGGGCCGGGATCGATGCCGGGCCTGATCACCGACACATTCGCGTCAAACAATCCCCATTCCCGTCCCTTGCGCGCATCGATGTCGGCAACGGTGATCCAGTGAGTCGTGATCCAACCGGTGATCCGTTCGAGCAGGATAAAGAGACGCTGCATCCATGCAGGTTGAGAGGGAGTGACGCCGAACCCATGAACCGTGTGCAGGATCACCGGGACGCGCGCACACCAAGCCGCCCAGCGGCCAAGAATGCCGGCTTTCGAACTGTGCGTGTGCACGATGACCGCTTTGAGCCGGCGCAGCACCCAACACAAGTGGATAAACGCCAGGAGATCGCTGATGGCGTGGATGCGCCGTCCGAGGGAAGGCACGATGATGGTCTGAACCCCGGGCAGGCGACGGGCTTCCTCTGTCAGCAAGCCGCCGGGACCGGTCAGCAGGACCGGACGAAACCTCGTCCGATCCAAATGTGACACGGCGTACAGGGCGACCTCCTGGGCTCCACCGAGTTCGAGCTTGGTGACGATGTGGCAGATCGTGTCCACGATGCACTTAGGCGGATCGACGTTGAGTACCCTGCGCGGTAAGCCGCTCGGCCAGCCGCTTGCCCTGGCTGATCGCATCTTCCATCGAGGTGTGTTCCCACGCGCCGTACCGACCGATCGAGTAGATGCCCCGCCGCTCCAGCTCGCTCAGGATCGCCGGCAGAGCGCGAGCCCGGTGCCGGTCGAAATAGACATAGGCGTAATGCAGATCCTTCACATCGGCAACGACGATGTCATCGTCCGGTCGTAGGATACCCGCCCGTTCCATCCCGCTTCTTGCGGCTGCGAGGAGCTGCTCCATCGACTGTTGTTCCGTCGGCCGATGCGACATTTCCACATACATGGAGCTGCACCCGCGCCGTCCCAGGGCTGGAGAAAAATTCATGGGAAATCCGATGCGATAGAACGGATATTCCGGTTCGGGAAAATAGAGCCAGTGTTTGTCTGAGACCTGCTCGCGCGCCACGCCGAGATTGAGGTTGTACACCGACACCCATCGCAGCCCCTCCGCCGCCTCTTTCAGATGGGCCGGCATATCCACACAACGCCGGATCAGTTCAGGCACGGGTATCGTGGAGACCAGGGATTCGTAATGCTCGTTACGGCTTTCCCCGCTCTGACGATTCCGGAAAAGCGCGCGGCGTCGTTTGGTGTCGACTTCCACCAGTTCCATCCCGTTCTGCACCGCAGTGATGCCCGGCATGAAGGATTCGGGCAGCATTCGAATGCCGTCTGCGGCCGGATATTGAAACGACGGGTTGTAGCCGAAGGCCTTGTCCTTGATACCCAAGGCCCCGTTCACGACGTCCGTGAGTTCCGGTTTGGGGACGAGCCAGGAGACCCAGTCGGAGGTCAGCTCATCCAAGGACACCTGCCAGAGCTTTTCATTGAACGGCACCATGAAATGCCTGGCCATGCCTTCGCCGAGATTGTCCAGGATCCACTGCTTGAAGGACCGATTGTTCGACGCGGCGGCCGGAGCCGGGGCCGTGAGCGTCGCAATGAATCCCATCAAACATTCACGCACCACTTCCGGTGGCAAGCCATGCGTGTTCACTTGAAACGGATATTCCGTATAGGTCCGGTGCGAATAAATGAATGACTTCCGGCGATGGGTTTCCAGCTTGCCGGCCAGCAACCGTTCGACCAGGGCCTTGATGTCTGGCTGGCGGAAATGCAGCAGATGGCCGGTGTAGTCGAAGGTGAAGCCGTCCTTACGATAAGAACGGCAGAGACCGCCGACCTCCAGTTCACGCTCATAGAGCCGATAGGAGATTCCCGAGAGGTGGTAGGCTGTACTGAGACCGGCCAGGCCGGCGCCGACGATGACGATCATGCGGCAGAAGACCCTTCGTGTGCCGATGAGGCCACGACCGGTGCCGGTGGCTTTCGCACATCGATCTTCTTGAGTGCGAACATCGAAGCGAGCAGCACGGTCACCGTGCAGAGGCACAACGCCCAGGCCATCTCCGGCCCAACCAGCATCAGGACAAGGCCGATGGCGCCCACGACGGCCGTCGCCACGTAACTGACAAGGACAATCCTGGGCACCGGCATGCCCCAATGGCGCAACCGGATGGCGATGTGATCGGGGCTGCCCCAAAAGATCGGAAGCCTTCGTTGATAGCGAATCCACATGACGAACAGCGTGTCGAAAATGGGAATGCCGAGAATAAATATCGGCGTCAGCAATGACAGCGGATGGTCGCTCGGATATTTCCCGATCATGGCCATCGCCCCGAGTAACAGCCCGATGAACATCGCACCCGTGTCCCCCATGTAGATGCGTGCGGGCTGCCAGTTGTATTTGAGAAATCCCACGAGACTGCCGATCAGGGCAGCCAGCATGAAGACAATCATTTGGTCGCCTTGAAGCCAGGCGGCGATGAACAACCCCATCGCGCTGACCGCCCCGACACCGGCCGAAAGCCCGTCCATGATGTCCAGCAGGTTGAAGGCATTGATCAGTCCGATCATCCAGAGGACGGTGAGGACGAGGTCCACCCATTCCGGCAAGGCGGCGATTTGGATCCTGATCCCGCTTTTGATCAACACGAACACGGCGAGCAGCTGGCCGGCCAGCTTGGTTGCGGGCGTCAGCACGCCGAAGTCGTCAATCAGGCCCAACATCACGACGATCGTGCCTCCGAGAATGATGCCGAGCACGTCGTGGCGGAATTCGAACGTGAAGGCCAAGCTCATCAGGAAGGCCAGGTAAATCGCCAAGCCTCCGAAATACGGCACCGGCTCCTGCTGATGTTTGAGCCGTCCGTCCGGCGCATCCACGATCCCATACTTCAGCGCGGCTTGCCTGGCGATCGGAACGCCGTACAAAGCGATCGCGAACGACAACAGAAATGTCAGCAACAATAGAGACATCGTATGGCTCTACGCATTGGTCAGACAGGCCTCGTACACCTGTTCATGGCGTCGGACGACCGTGGACATTTGAAATGTCGAGACTACGCGAGCACGACCTCGAGTCCCCATCAGCCTCGCTCGCTCGGGATCGCGCAACACACACCCGATCGCCTCGGCCAATGCCTCTGCGTTTCCTGGCTCCACAAGCAGTCCGGTCTCGCCCGGCACGACGAATTCTGGGATTCCACCGACAGCCGTGGCCACCACCGGCCTTCCGGCGGCCATGGCCTCGAGAATAGCGATGCCGAACCCCTCGTAGAGGGATGGCAGTACGAAGACATCCAGGAGCGGCAGGATCCGCGGGATGTCCCGCCTTGGGCCCGTGAAGCGTATGAAGGACGAAAGCCCCAACCGTTCGCTCAACGCCTCGAGCGACTCGCGGGCCGGTCCCTCACCGATGATCAGCAGCTGGCAGCCTTGATGCTCTCCGCCCCGGTTCAACACTGCCATCGCCCGCAACAGCACGCTCAAGCCCTTCTTGGGTTCGACAAGCCTGGACACCGTCCCGAGAACGGGACCGTCGTCATCCACACCCAGCTCTTTCCTGGTGGCCCGATCGATCACGGCAAACCGACCGACATCGACGCCGAACGGAATGATCGTCTGCCGGGCATCGGGGGCATCGAGTTGGCGTATGACCGAGCGGCGCACGGCTTCCGAGCAACACACCACCGCATGCGACCATCCAAACGTCATACGGTCGATCATCCGCACAAGGCTCCCTTCGCTCACGATCTCGTCATGGTAGGAACAGACCACCCGTACGGCCTTTGACAGCCGCCCCAACAGACGCGCTGACACGTTCGCCCAGAAGAGAAACGACTGCAGGATGTCCGGTCGTTCCTCTCGCACGAGCTTCCACAAGCGGAAGAGCACTCGGACGTCGAATTTTCCTGCCCCGTTCAGGCACACCACCCGGATGCCTCGCCGGCGAAGCTCCTCGACCAAGCATCCACCGGACTTCAGCGAACAGACCGTCACGTCGAATCTCACACGGTCGATGCCCGACGCCAGCTCGAGAATATGTGTTTCCGTGCCTCCGATTCCCAATCCTACGGCGAGCAGCATGACCTTAGTTGGCATGGTGAAGCGCCCGGGCGGCCGGCGCAGACATAAGAATTGAGTCGTACCAGTTCAGATACGCGGATACTTGTTGGTTCAGGTCAAAACGTTCCCGTGCCATCTGCTGGGCCTCGTCTGCCATCAGGCGCCGGATGCCTTCCCGTTCGAGTAAGCGGACAATTTGCTGCGCCATCCCTTCGGCATCACCGGGAGGAACAAGAAATCCTGTTCGTCGGTCGATGACTTGTTCCGGGATTCCCCCCACCGCGGTTGCCACAACCGGCGCTCCGCAGGCAGCGGCTTCGATGACGGTATTGGGAAACGTATCGGCTCTCGCAGCGTGCACGTAGACATCCGCGGCCTGGTAGTACGCCGCCACCGACGACGGCGTTTCCTGATGCGGTATAAATCGGATCCGCGCCCGTCCGATGGTTTCTTCCTCCCCGACATCGCCGAGCGCAATGAAGAGCACCGGCCGGTCGTTCATCAGAGCGGCGACGCGTGCGAGCGCCGCACGCATTGTCCGGTAATCCTTCCAGAGGTTGTGTTTCACGCCATTCGCGGCAAACAGCAGAATCTGGGCATCCTGCGGCAAATCCAATCGTGACCGCGCCTCTCGCCGGTCTGCTGCGGTAAAAACCGTCAGATCGACGCCGTTCGGAATCACGCGTTGCTCAAGACAGGCCGGCTTCAACATGGACGCGTCGACCTTGTTCATGAGCCACCGGGATGGAGTCGCGACGAATAAACGGGAACGGGCGAAGATGCCCCGTTTGCGCTCCCAGTTGTAGGCCGTCGCATCCCGCTTCGCGGCCGGATAAATGGTCAGATCGGGACACTCCCCGCATCCTGTCTTCCATCGCTCGCATTCGAACGAATGTGCGCAGTGCCCGCTGAGCAACCAGGCGTCGTGCAGTGTGACCACCACCGGGAACATCCGGCTCAGCGAGGGTAAGGCGGCAAGATCGAAGTAGCCGCCATCTCTGAGCCATCCGCCGTGAAGATTGTGACAATGCAGGAGATCGGGCTTCGCCTTGAGCGACGCGGCGATACGCCAAGTCGCAGGGAAATCAAAATCCTCGCGGCCCTGCTGACGAGCCCACCATCGCTGCGGCTGGCCCACGAGCAGCCGGACGGCTGTCTGAAGATGCCGGACTCCCCGTAGCGGTCCCAGCGCCGACCCCACCCGTTTGGCGGCGACTGCGCAGCGCTGACTCCAGACGGTGCGGAGATGATCGTGATGCACTTCCACGACATCGGGATCCTGGCTGCGCTTCAATCCGACGAGCAGCGAGGACTCGTAGCCCCGGCGGCGATAGGCGTGAAACAGCTGCCAGGCGACAGATTCCGCCCCGCCGGCCTTGTCGGCGGTATTGACCTGCACAATATGCATCGGGAATTAGGATACCGGTTAGACCGTGAATCCGGTAATGATTTCCCATTCTTTTCCTGACCACACCACCACGCGTGCGGGAAAACAGATCCCTGTGCCAAACAGCAGGAATTGCATGGATTTCGGGAGCCTGGCGAGCGAATACTGGCGGAAGATTTTCCACAGGATTCCCCGCGTGAGATTTTCGATCCGGCCGGTTGGCCACGCACCCTTGGCACGCAAGACCTGTTCGGCTTCGGCCATGTACCGGTCACGATAGAGGACGGATTTCTGCGCCCCATGGGAACGGAAGCCTCCCAGCAGCGCCTGCACGCCGAACAGTTCGGCATGGTCGTACAGCCTGGCCCACAACTCGAAATCGGCCGCCATGCGCAGCCCGCTTTCCACGCGGGCGCCGGCGCGTTCCCAGAGCGACCGCCGCCAGAAGGTTGATTCCTGTTGTATCCAGCGCCGCCCATAGGAACCCTTCACGGGGAAATTGGCTCCTTTCACGAACGAGTGCCGACTGAATCCACCGGTGAAATCAACCGCCACCGCCTGCCCACCGGCATTCCAACTCACCGGATGCACGCTGGTCAGCCATTCGATCTCTGGAAAGTTCGAAAAAATTTCTGCGACGACCGACAAGGTCCACGGCGTGTACTTGTCATCACTATTGAGCCAGGCCATGATGTCGCCGGTTGTCCGAGCGAACCCCTTGTTGATCGCATCGTACTGCCCCTCATCGGGCTCGCTGACCCAATAGGCCAACCGTCCGGCGTGGCGTCGGATAATCTCGACGCTGCCGTCCGAAGATCCGCCGTCGATGACCACGTATTCCACGTGGGGATAGGTCTGCCCGAGCACGGACTGCATGGCCTCTTCCAGATATTGAGCCTGGTTGTACGAGGGCGTCACGATGGAAATGGTCGGACGTCGTTCAGTCATGACATTGGCCGGCTAACAATTCGTTCAGATAACGTTGCATCTGCTGGTTCTGCGCGTCGCGTTGTTCGGCGGTCGCGTAAAAATGATGCCGGCGGAATAGGCCGCCCTCTTTGACGAAGGCGATGTCGGCTTGCGACAGGGCGTTGTCGAGGGGCCGGTACTGCCGCGCCACGACGTCATATGGAACGAACCCTCGAGCCTTCATGTAGGCGATGATGTCGGCGCATTCAGGACCGTCCTCGAAAAATTGAAAGAAGGACACCTCCAAGATCACCAGTTCCGCGTCGCCCAGGGTGCGTTCGGCCCCTTCCAAAACGTCGCGTTCGGCCCCCTGGACATCGATCTTGAGGAGAAATGGACCTGTCGCACCGGCTTCGCGCACGAACCGGTCCACAGTGATTGAGCAGACGGCGCGCGTCATCCCATTGACGCCCGTGCCCGTTTCGACTTCACGGTACAGAGAGGAGCCGACCAGGTCCGGATGGACGTTGATGGCGACCTCTCCGTCCCGGGCGGACGCCGCGGCGATCGTGTAATCGACAGACGTCAACGTCTGTCTTGCCTCATCCAAGAGCGGTCGATATTCCTCCAGTGGCTCGATCAGCAGATAACGGGCATCGGGAAACACAGGGTGGCAGAGACGGGTAAACGCCCCATAGGCTGCACCGACATCGATGACGGTGCGAGGCATCAAGCCTATCCTGCGTGCCTGCTCCAGCGTGTGCAACACCGACTCCCTGGGGAGGACAGTATCAGAGGCAGGATTGATCCGGCGGATCTCGAGACCGGCCAGGTTGAACAGGCGGCGAACGGCGGTTTTGAGCAGCTTAGTGATCACAGCCCTCATCTCCTCCCCGTCCATCCCACCAGGCCGCGAGGGCGCGGGCGAATCGCTCTTCAGGCCAATCTCTCACCACGAACCGGGGTAACTGGAAGACGTCGGACGTTCGGGTGACGGCCTCGGGATAGTTCGAGCAGGCCAGCGCAAAACCTTCCTCTTCGACGAGCGACGCTGTGGCCTTCGTGTAATCCGCCCTTGTCCCGTAGGGATAGGCGAAGGTGGTCACCGGCCGATTCACCATGGCTTCAAGGCATTGTCTGCTGGAGCCGATTTCGCTGCGCTGAACAGCCATCGGCAGGTCGGCGAGCACAGGGTGCGAGACCGTATGGGCGCCCACCTCCACCCAGGGTCCTGCGGCGAGACTCCGCACCTCATCCCGTGTCAGCATGTGAGCAGATGAGCCTGCGTGCGAGGGTCCTCCCGCCCAGTCGCGTAACACGGTGAGCGTCCGTTGACGAGTGCCGTCCGTCATCGGCCGCAACAGGCGGCAGAGGGCACGGTACAAGGCCTGCCGCTCGGTCGGATCCTCGCGACGGAGAACATTCCACTTCCTATGCGCCGCAAAGTGCTCACGCGTGTAATCTGCGGCGTCGCCGAGGCTCCATGTGAAGCGCTGTCCATCGAGGTCCAATGTGAGCGAAGCAGGGAGAGAAGAAGGGTGCAGCAAGAGATGCTCCAGCTCATCCCACCAGAGGGCCGCCCCTGTTTCGAGCGCCGCCGTCGCGACAAACACGGTGGCGGGGACCTGACAAGATTCCAGGATGGGTTTGGCCTGCGAGAGATTGTCGGCATACCCATCGTCGAACGTCACGGCCACCAGCCGGGACCCGACGGTGGAGTGGCTCCTCCGGCTCACGAGCTCATGGAGGCTGACCAACTCGAAGTGCCGTGAGAGATACGTCATCTGGGCCGCGAACCGCTCCGGCGTCACCGAAAGCAGTTGAGGGTCCGTCTCAGGCGCAGCGACCCGATGATAGAGCAGAATCAGACCCAGGGGACGCGTGCGCGGCCGGAGTCTCCGTAGACGGGCGCTGATCCTGGACAGACCGGGCATGTTCATATCGTTATGACCATGTGCGGGTCATTCGTGTCCGTCGCCTCCTCGGAAGAATCGCCGGTGCTCACCGGCGGGAGAATGACAGGCAGCAAAGGAAGTTCAGCCGGGCTTGCGGAATACCGCGATCGCGTCTCGAGGAATAAACCCAACATCGGATGAAATGACCCGGAGGTCAAGCGCTTTTAGGAAATGCTCCATGAGTTGCGGACACATGGTGCCGAAGGCACAAAACGACGTGCGTTGTTTCACGTTGCCTTCAAGATCGGCTTCGAACTGTCGCCATCCGATCGGGGAAATGATGGAGGCATAATGAATCAACCCGATGCCACCGGGCTTCAACAGCGGTGCGATTTGACGCAAGTACCAGTAAACGAGCCTGGGCTCGAAATGCACAAACACATCGAACGAGGCGACAAAGTCCAAACTGCTGTGGGCCAACGGCGGCAGCGTCATACCGTCCGTCACGTAGGTCCTCAAGGAAGCAGTACCCTTGAACCGTTCGGTGAGGCGTGCGAGCATCCGTTCGGACGGATCGGCCGCGTGCAACACCTCGGTCCTGGGCAGCAACAGCGAGGTCAATCTCCCTCCGCCCGGGCCGATCTCGAGCGCTTCCTTCGCCTGTGAGGGCAGGTACCGGTCGAGCACCTGTTCGCTCAAGCACTTCGAGAACGTCCTGATGGTGTGTTCATCCAAGCCGTAGGTGGTGCCACCTTCACTCGTATCTTCGGCCGTCCATTCGTCTCCCAGGTGCTCAACGCGATTGCCGGGCAGGACGGGAAACCGGTCGGCGTTCCAGCGCTTGGCATACTCATCCCAGCCTCGGGCGATCATCGACGGCTCCCCGCCTTCGCTTTGTGGAACCGAGACCGGCCGCCAATGCCACGGATTGAGGATTCGATGCCAGGTTGTCACGATCGCGCTTCCTCGTGCAGATGTGGTTTGACGGCACGAACCGTGATGACGAGTTGAAAATCATCATCCTGTGCCTCCATTTCCTCGGGCCGCAGGTCATCCACCGTTAGGCCATGAAGATAGGCGACGGCCAACAATGCGTTGCCCTGCGTCTTGACGATGACGTGGTCCGCCGGCCAACATGCCTCGAACAGGCGCCTGGCCGATGCCGTCGTAAACCGCCAGTAATCGCCCCACCGGTCCATATCGTAGCGGCTGATCTGACTAATCCCCGTGAAGGAGGCGAGCAGCACCCCGCCGGGGCGAAGGATGCGATGCAACGTCCGGACGGCGGCATGAACGTCATAGATGAACTGCAGCGTTTGCGTGCAGATGATGCAGTCAAACGACTCGGAGGCGACGGCATCGGCAGCCGTCAAGTCCGCGACGATCGTGGCTCCGTGGTCGCCCGGCCGCACGTGCAGCACATCGCTCCGATCGACGTTGGCACCGCCGAAGCGTCTGGTGTACCGGTCATCCCCGATTTCGAGCACATGCCCGTGGATGTCCGATTGGTGCTCGTTGAGAAAGCGCTCGATGAACACAATGTCGATGCAGCGTTCACGGGCGCCGCGGTCGAGACCAAACAGCCGACTAATCGGCGTGGTACGCCGGAGGCTGCCGAATTGCACCCGACCCACTGGTGGCCACACCGAGAGGCTACGCCATCGCGTCAACCAACGTTGTAGCATGCCTTGCAGCATGGCTCGGCTCCAGTCTCGTGCCGTCGGACGTCGGGCGGCTTCCAGATGGTCTATCGTGCTCATAAGCCGGGACGATAATGGGGCGCCCAGTCTTGCGGTTTTTGAATGCGCGCGCAGATTAACAGTGGAAAGTCGGAATCAACGGTGTCCAGTTCCTGCTTCGTCAGTTCTTCGGACGGGATCCCCGCCATGTAAGCGGCGAGCGCAAAATAGTTTCCATAGGTCTTCAACTGCCGGTGGCTTTCATCGATGCCTAGTTCTCCGAGCACCGCTTCAACGAGACAGGGAGTAAACCACCAATACACATGGGCGCTGGATCCGCTCCCGAGCGGAATCCCGTTCACCGGATAGCCGCTCCGGCAGGGGAAATTGATCAGTAGCACGCCGCCCGGCTTGAGCATCCGGATACTATGGTAGAGCGCCGCCCGAAAGTCGTAGATGATGTGAATGGTGAATTGGTTGACGAAACAGTCGAACTGGTCGGACGGCACATGGTCGGCCTTCGTCAAATCAGCCACGATCGTGACGCTGGGGTCGGACGGCGAGACATCGAGGGCTTCCGCGGAAGTGAGACGGTCGCCACCAAAATGTTGGACCGTCCCCGTCACGCCGATCTCCAAGGCCCGTCCGCGGATATCCAGTCGGCGTTCCTCGAGGAAGCGGTTCCAATAGTACCGCACAACCTGCGTTCCGACGGCGCGGCCAGGATACACGGCGGAGGTCCGGCGCAGGCTGAAGCATCGAAGATTCCTGGCGACGGGCAGCTTCAACCACCCGTGCTTCCAGAGGGAGACACGACGTGTCAGGCGTGCGGCCAGCGAGGCCGCCTCCTCCTGCCATCCCTGAACAATCACCGTACCCCCTCCTGCAGCGGTGCATCGATGCGCTTGGCATAGACCAAGAGAAAGTAGCGAGTCTCCCGCGCAAGCCGGAACGGCGGCTGCACGCCGCCGTTGGTTTCAGAATCAAAATCGTTGATGAGGTACTCGAAGCCTTGGCGGTCCAACAGATCCAGGATGTGGTGCAACGTGCGGGGCAACCCAGGCAGGTGGTGGTATTCGATTACCATCTCATTGACCAACCGCAGGCGTTCGCCGCTGTCGGCCAGTGCTTCCCACTCCGCCCCTTCGATGTTGATCTTCAGAAACTCGATTGGTGCGGTCAGATAGCTGGACAGCCGCACGCAAGGCACGCGCTGTTTCGTCCAGCCCTCCTCCAGGGGAGCGGTCTCAGGCGCCAGATTACTCGCATACTTGCCGTCGGAATGAAACGTCAGCGATCCCTCCCGTCCGCACACCGCGGCTTGCACCAATTGGACATCGTTCATGCCATGCCTGGCCACATTGTCCTGCAAATAGCCGAACACGGATGGATCCGGCTCGAACGTGGTGACCTTCGCTTGCGGATAGATCAGTTTGTAATACAAGACGGACATCCCGATGTTGCCGCCGCAATCGAGAATGGTCGGTGCGGGTGACCCCGTCTCGAAATGGTAGATGCGGTTGACGAAGATGTCCTTGTACTGC
>DATIGH010000186.1:0-11867 GCA_035454845.1 Nitrospira sp. | reverse complement strand
TTGCGCCGATCTTCGGGGTGGAGGAGCCGTTTCCGCATGCGCAGATTGTTGGGCGTGACTTCCACCAGTTCATCGGGGCCGATGTATTCCAGCGCAAACTCCAGCGACACTTCCCGTGGCGGGGTCAGAGTCAAGGCTTCGTCCGATCCTGAGGCCCGCATATTGGTGAGGTGTTTCTCCTTGCAGACGTTGACGTCGAGATCTTCGTCCCGGCTGTTTTCGCCTACCACCATGCCACGATAGACTTCCACCCCCGGTCCAATGAACATGACGCCCCGTTCCTGCGTCATGAAGAGCGCATAGGCCGTGCTGGTCCCGTCTTCAAATGCGCAAAGCGAACCGTGCGGTGCCACCAGCAGATCCTGTTCGTTGGCGGGTTCATATGCTTTGAACACGTGGTGCATGATCACCGTGCCGCGGGTCTTGGCGAGCAAGACGTTTTTGAGTCCCATGATGCCCCGCGTCGGAATGTGATACTCGAGGTGCATTTCGCTCGGGCCGGCATCCGAATGCACGAGCCTCATATGGCGCATCTCCCCGCGACGCTTTCCGATTTCTTCGATCACCGCCCCCTGATAGGTTTCCGGCACTTGAATGGTCAATTCCTCGTAGGGCTCGGTTACGATGTCGCCGTCCCGATGCAGAATTACCTCCGGCTGTGACACTTGGAGTTCGTATCCTTCGCGTCGCATCTGCTCGATCAACACGGCGAGGTGCAGCTCCCCGCGGCCGGCGACGAGGAACCGGTCGGGGCTGTCGGTTTCCTGGACGCGCAGTGAGACGTTCGTTTCCAGTTCTTTGAACAGGCGCTCACGCAGGTGCCGGGAGGTCAGAAATCGGCCTTCACGCCCTGCGAAGGGACTGTTGTTCACGGAAAAGGTCATCTGCACGGTCGGCTCGTCAATGGTGACCCGGGGAAGGGCGAAAGGCTGTTCGGCATCCGCGATCGTGTCTCCAATGCTCACCTGGTCCAGTCCGGCGACGGCGACGATTTCGCCGGCTTCGGCCTGATCGACGTCGATCCGTTCGAGTCCCGAATAGACGGCAAGATCGGAGACCTTCCCGGCGCTTTGAGCACCGCCCTTTCCGAGGATGAGCACGCCTTGTCGGCGGGCGATCGAGCCGGACTGAATCTTTCCGACCCCCATTTTCCCCTTGTAGGAGTCGTAGAGGAGCGCCAAGACCAGGATTTGCAGCGGCGCCTTCGCGTTGATGGCTGGAGCAGGGATATGCTCGAGGACCGTATCGAGCACCGGCGCAATATCGGCGCCGGGTTTGTTCACGTCGAGCGTCGCGACGCCCTTGATTGCCGAGGTGTAGACGATCGGAAAGTCGAGCTGCTCGTCCGTGGCTCCGAGATGTACGAACAGATCGAACGTGCGGTTCACGACGTCGTCAATGACGGCGTCCGGTCGGTCGATCTTGTTGATCACCACGATGGCTTTGTGACCGAGGGCCAGCGCTTTCCGAAGCACGAACGTGGTCTGCGGCATCGGGCCTTCCTTGGCGTCGACCAAGAGCAGCACTCCATCCACCATGCGAAGGGTGCGCTCGACCTCGCCGCCAAAGTCGGCGTGGCCAGGGGTATCGACGATGTTGATCTTCACCCCTTTGTAGATCACGCTCGCATTTTTCGCCCGGATCGTGATTCCCCGTTCCCGTTCCTGATCCATCGAATCCATGATGCGCTCGCCCATGTCGTCGATCTTGCGATGCACGTGCGTCTGACGTAGGAGCGCATCCACGAGCGTCGTTTTTCCGTGGTCGACGTGGGCGATGATGGCGATGTTGCGAATATCGTTTCGGCGGTCGTGCGGCGCGCGCAATTGAGACATGGAATGCTCGTATCTGTGACGAAAAAAAAAGACGCCCCGACTATCGGGCGTCGACCACACAGTATACCCGAAGCGTTATGGATCGACAAGCAGGTAAGTTGCTTGTGTTTTGATCCACTCCACGGTATCGTGATGACGGAACTTCCCGACCCTTCATGACTTTCATCGACCGGCCAGTCCAGCTCTCCGATCCTCCCGGGCAACCGCCGCCCAGGCGTCCTTGGCGCCGGTGGCAAATCATTCTGATCGTCGTAGGTGCTTTGTTCCTGAGCGGGATGCTGGGAGCCGGAGGCCTGCTCTGGTATTACGCACAAGACCTTCCCGATCTCAGTCAACTACAGAATTACCAGCCCAGCCTCGTCACACAGGTGTATTCCAGCGACAAACGTCTCATCGGCCAGTTTTTCATTGAGCGACGAATTCTCACCCCGCTGGCACAGATCCCCGAACATTTGCGACGTGCTGTCATTGCTGTGGAAGACGTGCGATTTTTTGAGCATCCCGGCTTGGACTACATTGGCATTCTCCGCGCCGCCTGGACGAATGTACGCCGAGGCGGCAAGGTCGAAGGGGCGAGCACGATTACGCAGCAGCTCGCGCGCTCGCTGTTCTTGTCCTCCGAACGGACGTTCGATCGAAAAGTGCGCGAACTGGTCGTCGCCTATAAGATGGAATTGGTGTCGAGCAAGGAGCAGATCCTCGAGACCTATCTCAATCAGATTTATTTCGGTCAAGGCGCGTATGGGGTGGCCTCGGCGGCACAGTCGTATTTCGGAAAGGACCTCTCCGCCTTAACCGTTGCAGAAGCCGCCTTTCTTGCGGGATTGCCGAAATCCCCAAACCATTTTTCTCCGTTCAAGAACTACGCCCGGGCTAAGAAGCGGCAGGAACATGTGCTGGCACGGATGGAGGAGGCAGGATTTATCACGGCGGAACAGCGTGAGGAAGCCCTTGCCGAACCGCTCAGTTTCAGACGCCCCGGCAGCGAACAGACCGCTCCGTACTTCGTGGAATACGTCCGGCAGCTCCTGATCGCGAAGTACGGCGAGACGATGGTCTACAAGGGCGGTCTTCAGATCATGACCACGCTGAATCTGGACATGCAGCGGGCAGCGGAAGCGGCTTTTAGAGCCGGCTTGAAAGAAATCGACAAGCGCCAAGGATGGCGCGGTCCGTTGCGCAGGGTGGATCCATCCTCATTGGCGCCGGGCACCATGCCTGTCGTCAGCACCGATCAACCTCTCGCGGTCGGTGATGAACGTGAGGCCGTCGTGACCAAAGCGGGTAAAGACCTATTTTGGGTTCAGGTCGGCAACGTGACTGCCAAGCTCTTATTCGATGACATGGCCTGGGCCAAGAGGCGCGTGACGGGTCCGGACGTCGTGAAGGATGCCGTGGTGACTGCCAACCTCAAGCAAGTCCTGAAACCGGGAGACGTCATTGAAGTCAGCGTGAAGAAAATCGAGAAAGAGCAGATCTTCGTGCAGCTCGACCAGACTCCGCTAGTCGAAGGGGGGTTGATCGCCATTGAACCGGCTCAAGGGGCGATTCGGGCGATGATCGGAGGCTATGATTTCAATCGTAGCGAGTATAATCGCGCTGTCCAAGCCCACCGGCAGCCTGGCTCGGCATTCAAGCCCATCATCTATGCGACGGCGGTCAATCAGGGTATGAGTCCCGCGTCGGTGGTGCTCGACGCACCGGTCGTATATGAGCAGGTGGAAGAGGAAAAGACCTGGAGACCGGAGAACTATGGAAAGAGGTTTCACGGTATGGTGAGCCTGCGTGACGCCTTGGCCCAATCTCATAATCTGGCCACAGTCAGACTGCTCGACAAGGTCGGCATTAAGAGTGTGGTCGACTTTTCCCGCCAAATCGGGATTACCAGCCCGCTCGCGGCCGACCTCTCGTTGGGGCTCGGTTCTTCCTCGGTAGGACTCATGGAACTGACCTCAGCCTACGGCGTGTTCTTAAATCAAGGAAGCCGGGCAGAGCCGTTTGCGATCCAGTCGGTCCTCGAAAATGGGGGAAAGGTTTTGGAGCAACAGGAGCCGAAGCCACAGGAAGTCATTTCCAAGGAAACAGCCTACTTGATCACGAACATGATGGAGGATGTCGTGCAGAAAGGCACGGGACAGGCGGCGAAAACGCTCGGCCGGCCCGTAGCGGGCAAAACGGGCACGACCAACGAATTCATCAATGCCTGGTTCATCGGTGGGACGCCGAATCTGGTGGTAGGAACATTCGTGGGATTCGATGACCGTCGTACACTCGGTGAAACGGAATCTGGTGCCCATGCTGCACTGCCCATCTGGATCAATTTCATGAAGGAGGCCCTCAAATCCCTCCCGGTCGTGCCGTTTACCATCCCGGAGGGCATTACGTTTGTGAAGGTGGATCCGGCGACGGGGCTTCTGAATTCGGAGCAAGAAGATCAGCCGGGAAATGTCGAAATCTTTGCGAGGGGAAGTGAGCCGACCCAGGCGGTGCAGCGCCGTCTGGATCCGATGGACTTCTACAGAATCGATCAGCCGGACTGACTCTGGAACTCTTCGTGCCAGGCCATCTGGATGGTTTCCAAGATCTTTTCGTTCGACTTCTTCGGATCGTCCTTGAAATCGGGCAGGGACACGATCCACGCATGCATGTCGGTAAAGCGAACGGTCAAAGGATCCGTGTCCGGATGTTCCTCGACCAGCCGGATCGCAATATCTTCCGTGTCCTGCCACTTTAGATCCATACGAACTCCTCCACCGCCCCCTGGCCGCTCATCTCTTGGTGACCTCTGAGACTTTCTTGCCCTGAAGACTGCGTTTGAGAGAATCATCCAGCATCGCGACGGACAACGGTTTTGCCGCTTGCTCAAGATCGGCCATCCTCGCCCGGATGGTCTTAGGATCGCTGCCTTCCTTGGCGGCGTTCAACGAGGACAGGGCCTCTCGGACGGCGTGGGCTTCCTTCTCACCGATGAGCGCACCGCCTTCCGCCAGGGACTTTTCCGTGGTCGTGATCAAAGCGCCGGCATCGAGGCGTGCGTCGATCAATCGGCGGGCGCTCACGTCTTCCTGCGCGAACTTGAATGAATCCTCGATCATCCGTTCGACTTCACTGTCCGATAAACCATAGGACGGTTTTACTTCGATCGACTGGCTTAGGCCTGTCCGCATGTCGGCGGCTTGGACGTTCAAAATTCCGTTAGCATCGATCAAAAAGGTTACCTCGATGCGAGGGACGCCAGCCGGCAGCGGCAGTACTTTCAACCGAAACCGCGCGAGGCTGCGATTGTCCTTCACCAGTTCGCGCTCACCCTGCAATATGTGAATATCGACGCCGGTCTGCCCGTCCACGTAGGTTGTGAACATCTCCTTGGCGCTCGCCGGTATGGTCGTGTTTCGCCTGATGAGACTGCTCATGACGCCGCCCATTGTTTCGATGCCGAGCGACAGCGGTGTAACGTCCAACAACAACATATCCGTCGTACCGCCCGTGAGAATGTCCGCCTGGACGGCCGCTCCAAGCGCCACGACTTCATCGGGATTGAGATGGCAGTGCGGCTGCTTGCCGAACAAAGACTGGACGCGTTCCCGCACGAGCGGCATGCGTGTCGATCCGCCGACCAACACGACTTCGTCGATGCCGTCCGGGGTCAGCTGCGCATCTTTTAAGGCCAACCGGCAAGGCCCCAACGTCCGTTCAATGATGTCCGCCACCAGCGACTCCAGCTGATCACGCGTCAGTTCACGGCTGAACCGGCCTTTGCCATCCGGAAGATCCATGGCGATCTCGGTTTTGAAGGTGTCGGACAACCGGATCTTGGCCCGTTCCGCTTCCAAGCGCAGGGTCTGCATATGATCGGGATGACTGAGAAGATCCATGCCGAAGGCGTCTCGAAGTTCGCTCAGAACCATGTCGGCGATACGCCGGTCGATGTCATCGCCGCCCAGGTGCGTGTCGCCGTTCGTCGCCAGCACTTCGAAGATGCCGTTCTTGAGCTTGAGGATGGAGATATCGAAGGTGCCGCCTCCGAGGTCGTAGACAGCAATCGTGCCCTGCGTCTTCTCCTGGAGCCCGTAGGCGAGGGAGGCCGCGGTTGGCTCGTTGATGATGCGCACGACGTCGAGCCCGGCAATCATCCCTGCATCCTTCGTGGCCTGGCGCTGGCTGTCATTGAAATAGGCCGGCACCGTGATGACCACCTTCGTGATGCTTTCGCCGAGATGCGTTTCCGCGCGCTGCTTGAGCTCTTTCAAGATCATGGCGGAAATCTGCGGCGGTGAATATGATTTCTCGCCCAGCTTGATGCGAATCACGCCGCCCTGTTCGGTCACTGAATAAGGGAAGTAGGCCAGCTCGCTCTGCACGTCTGCCAAGTCTTTCCCCATGAACCGCTTCACCGAATACACCGTTCGCTCCGGATTGCGCGTGAGATGTTCCTTTGCCGAATCGCCGACGATCAAGCCGTTGTCCGTCATCGCGACAACAGACGGCACCATTGCCCGGCCACCACGGCCGGGAATGACCGTGGGCACACCGTCCTTCATGTACGCCACCAGCGAGTTGGTGGTTCCGAGATCAATGCCGACAATGCGCGCCATAATTATCCGATGGTTGTCACAAGGTCGTTGACGATATTTTTGACGTAGGTGCGGTTCGAGAGGATCTCGCGCATGCGCTTCAGCAGGCGGTCGCGTTCAGCACGGCTCTGGCTGCTGGCCTCGCCTCTATCTTGTAGACTGTCCCATTCGATAAAAAGCCGGTCGAGCTGCGCCTCCATCTCACGCTTTCTCTGCTCCAGCCGGTGTTGTTCCGTCTGCAGTTGGGTGCGCAGCCGCCGTCCGTCGTCAGATGACTGATCAGAGGCGCGGTACTCTTCAAGGGTCTCCTGAAGCTCGAGAATCTCCTCAAACAGGTCCGCCGGAGGAGACGTTCTGATCTCCTTGACGGATCCGGCCTCCAGATCGACGAGGTATTCGGCGCGTTGGATCGGATCTCGAAGGGTGCGATACGCCGTATTGAGCATTGCCGCGTTGCTGAGACTGATTGCCTGTTCGGTCTCGCTCTTATTCTGATAGAAATCCGGATGGAAGGCGCGACTGAGCTCATAAAACTTGGCTTCCAACTCCTGTGGATCGATCCCGAGCCGGCGCGGAAAGCCGAGGCAGGTGAAGTAATCGGCCTCCTTGGAGACCGGTTGAACCTTAATGCAGCGTTCGCAGAAATATTCCCCCGACACTTCGGATTGACAGTGCCAGCACATGCTCCTGGCCATCTGCAATTCACGACGTCCGGGGGTATGGATGTGAGAATGTTCCATGTCGTCCGCTGTCCGTTCTGACAAAAACAGGCATGGCGCCTTGCCATGCCTGTTTTAACTGTCGCGCTCCCGGTCTGGTCCGTTACGCGGAGAACGATTCTCCGCAACCACACGTCTTGTTGGCGTTGGGATTGACGAACTTGAAACTTCCGCCCATGAGATCCTTTTGGTAATCGAGCTGCGTGCCTTGGAGGTAGATCGCACTTTTCGCGTCGACAATAACCTTGACCCCTTCGATGTCGTATACCTGATCGTGCGGACCGATCTTCTCGTCAAAATTGATCGTGTAGCTCAGGCCCGAGCAGCCGCCTCCCTTGACGCCGAGACGGAGTCCTCCTTCGGTAATCCCCTGGACGTTGACCAGGCGTTTGACTTCTTTGATTGCCGCCTCTGTCAGGGTAATGACCGGCGCCTGAGTCTCAGTGTTCGTATTCTCCATGAGGCGCTCCTTCCTGCGGTAACGTGCTTCCCTGTCGCTACTTGTTTTCGGCCTTCTTCTGATAGTCGGCTAACGCCGCCTTGATGGCATCTTCAGCGAGCACGGAGCAATGGATCTTGACCGGCGGGAGGTTCAACTCCTGCACGATGTCCGTGTTCTTGATCTTCTGAGCCTCTTCTAGCGTCTTGCCTTTTAGCCACTCAGTGGCCAGGCTTGAACTGGCGATCGCGGACCCGCAGCCGAAGGTCTTAAACTTGGCATCCACAATCGTATCGTTCTGCACCTTGATCTGCAGTTTCATGACGTCGCCGCACTCCGGCGCGCCGACCATCCCGGTGCCGACGCCTTCCTCTTCCTTCTTAAAGCTCCCCATGTTGCGGGGATTGTTGAAATGATCGACGACCTTGTCGCTGTACGCCATGATAGCCTCCGAATATTTGAGATCTGAGATTTACCTCTTCTTTAGTGCGCGGCCCATTGAACCGATTTCAAATCGACTCCTTCCTTTGCCATTTCGTAAAGCGGGGACATCTCTCGGAGCTTGGTCACAATTTCAATAACCTTTTTGATGGTATAGTCAATCTCCTCGTCCGTGTTGAATCGTCCCAATCCGAAGCGGATCGAAGAATGGGCGAGTTCCGTCCCGACACCGAGCGCCCGAAGCACATACGATGGTTCAAGCGTCGCGGACGTGCAGGCCGAGCCAGAGGACAAGGCAATCTCCTTCATGCCCATCAAAAGCGATTCTCCTTCCACATAGGCGAAGGAAATATTCAGATTTCCCGGCAACCGATTCGTCGGATGGCCGTTCAGATAGCTTTCTTCCAGCGCCGCCATGATGCCTGTCTGGAGGTGATCCCGCATCTTGGCCAAGCGGGCAGATTCAACGGGCATTTCCTGTTCGCAGAGTTCACAGGCCTTGCCAAAGCCGACGATCAAAGGTACAGGCAATGTGCCCGATCGCATGCCTCGCTCATGCCCGCCGCCATCCATTTGTGCGGCGATACGAACGCGCGGGTTCTTTTTCCTCACGTAGAGTGCGCCGACGCCTTTAGGACCATAGATCTTGTGAGCCGAGAATGACATGAGGTCGATGTTCATGGCCTGCACGTCCACCGGAATTTTCCCGACCCCTTGCGTGGCGTCACAATGGAAGAGCACACCCTTTTCTTTGGCAATCTTCCCGATCTCCTGCACCGGATTGATCGTGCCGATTTCGTTGTTGGCCAGCATCACCGAGATGAGGATGGTCTTGTTGGTGATCGCGTTGCGAACGTCTTCCGGATTCACCATGCCTTGCTTATCGACGGGAAGATACGTCACCGTGGCCATTCCCTTGGCTTCCAGCGACTTGGCCGTATCCAACACCGCTCGATGCTCAGTGGAGGACGTGATAATGTGATTGCCCTTCTCCTTGTACATTTCCAGGACGCCTTTGAGCGCCAGGTTATCGGCTTCCGTCGCGCCGCTGGTAAAGACGATTTCCTTTGAATCAGCCTTGATCAGACGAGCGATCTGCTTCCGGGCTTTTTCGACCGCCTCTTCCGCCTCCCAACCGAATGCATGGTTGCGGCTGGCGGAATTACCGAATTTCTCGACAAAATAAGGAAGCATGGCCTCCAACACCCGAGGATCCATCGGCGTCGTGGAATGGTTATCCAAAAAGATCGGAAACTTCATCGTTCTGCTCCTTCTGCGGTCGGGGACTGAATGGTGATCAGTGGAGTGCCGCCCAACATGTCCTGCAAGGTCATGTTGTTCAGCAGCTGATAAATGCTGTCTTGCACTTTCAACAGTGGTGTACGGATATTACAATGTTCACGCTGCATGCAGAACTCGCCCTCTTTTTCATGCGAACAGTCGGTGATGCCGAGCGGACCTTCAATACTTTCAAGAATTTGCGCAATGGTGATCTTTCCAGCGCTTCGGGCCAACAAATAGCCGCCCTTCGGACCATTATGACTTTCAATCATGCCGCTCTTAGAAAGGGCTTGGAGCACCTTGGCGAGCAGCTCGAGGGGAATGTTGTACTCTTCAGCGATTTCCTTCGTATTGACGACCCGGCCAGGTGTCGTATCGCCTGTCTGCACGGAGGCAATATGCTGGAGCGCCATCAGTGCATAATCGGTTTTTTTAGAGATTTTCAGCATAAGACTATTGCCGATCTATCTAATCGGAGACTATAATGATCTCCGATCAATTCAGTCGGACTTATGCTAGCACGTAAGATTTGGAACTGTCAATTAATGGTCTCGCACAGGTCAAGATTCCAGAAAGGACTTATGAGATGGGTGGAACCAACCCTTATATAGAGAAGGCCGACGTTGAGCTTCCGAAGCAACCCTATTCGGTCACGTATATCTCTCCTGGGGGGGCCGTCACCCAAGTGCAAGTAGATCCAGCAAAAATTCCGTATGGCCAGACCGGTCTACCCGGAAGTCTACTCGACATCGCCATGGCCAATGGGGTGGAGTTGGAGCATGTCTGTGGGGGTGTCTGTGCGTGCTCAACTTGTCACGTCATTGTGAAACAGGGGCTCGACAGCTGTAATGAGGGTACCGATGACGAGTTCGACCAACTGGACGAAGCGCCCATGACTACGCTGCAATCCCGTCTGGGTTGTCAGTGTGTTCCCAACGGCACCAAGGATATCGTGGTGGAGATCCCGGCGGTGAACAAAAACCTCGTCAAGGAGGGCCATTAGCTGCTGCGCATTAGTCGTAGGTTTCGGTTTTGACTTCTTTGCGGTCGTATCCCGCTTCGAGAAAGCACGCTCTCACAGGCCTCACGAATCCCTTTGTTCCGCACAGCATGGGTAAGACCTTCTCAGCCCCATCGAAAAGCAAGGGACGCAGCATGGAGAGTGTCAAGTCGACTGCCTGTTGTTCTCCCCCAGCAGCGACCAATGGCAGGTATCTGAAGCTGGAGTGCGTGACCGCCAGTGACAGTAGTTCGTGATGAAACAATAGCTCCTCTTCGGCAGGCGCGACGGCGATTAAGAGGACCGGACCGCGGTAGCGTTGGGCATAGAGCTCTTTCAGCATGCATCGGATGGGTACCAGACCGGTGTAGCGGGCGATAAAGACCACTTCACGATCGATTGACGAGGGAAGCACGAAATTGCCGTACGGTCCCGAAAGAGACAGTTCCTCACCCGCTTTTACCTGGAAGAGATATGTGGATCCCAGTCCCTGCGGCACATGGTCGAAGATGAGGGTTAATTCGCCGGATGGCGTGGAGGGAGCTGCCATCGAGTAGGCTCGATTGAGCGGCGGTCGAATGCCCACGGGAAGTTTGAGCGACACCCATTGCCCTGCCTTAAAGGTGAGGAGTTGCTCTCTCGGCAGGACCACCAATTGTCGGATTTTCGGGGTGAGATCCGTGGCTGAGAGGACCGTCGCAAATTGAATGTGTTCTGCCATGGTGTTCCGAATCGCTCCCCAGATTGACTCTTATCAAAATTTAGAGGCGCTTTTCCACGCACGCTCACACATGTTATAGATACCGGCCCTCAGAATACACCCTGAGAGATGGTCATGACTCACGTTCGTGTGCGCTTTGCGCCCAGTCCGACCGGGTTTCTCCATATCGGCGGAGTTCGAACGGCGCTGTTCAACTGGCTCTATGCCAAGCAACAGCGGGGTGTGTTCATCTTGAGGATTGAAGATACCGATCAAAGTCGCTCAACCGACGAATCAATCCAGGCGATAATCGACGGTTTACGGTGGGTAGGACTTGATTGGGATGAGGGGCCCTACCGACAGACGGAGAGGATGGAGCTCTACCGCAGCTATGCGATGAAGCTATTCGAGGGAGGCCAGGCCTACTGGTGCGTGTGCAAGGCCGAGGAATTGGAAGCCAGGAGGAAAGAAGCGGAGGCCAGAGGGCTTTCGCCACGGTATGACGGTCGTTGTCGCCACCTGGGAATCAGTCAGCCTTCGGGAGAGGCTGCATTGCGGTTCAAAGCACCGCTCAGCGGCCAGACGGTGGTGGACGATTTGATCAAAGGAAAGATTGTGTTCGACAACTCGGTGCTGGACGACTTGATCATTCTGCGGTCCAACGGCTATCCGACCTATAATTTTTCCGTCGTCGTCGACGATGCGCTGATGGGTATCACCCATGTTGTGCGCGGCGATGATCATCTCACGAATACACCGCGGCAAGTGCCGATGTTTCAAGCGTTGGGATTTCCGGTGCCGCAGTTCGGTCATCTGCCGATGATCCTGGGCGCCGATAAGGCGCGGCTCTCCAAAAGACACGGTGCGACCTCCATCAT